>CAYNTC010000083.1:0-8690 GCA_964399795.1 uncultured Pirellulales bacterium
TAAGACGTGCGGTTCTCCGCAGCCCCGATATCGGGGCCTCCCCCAATCTGGTTGGTATTATACTAAATTTTGCTTATTTTTCAATGAAAAAAATGTCCCGATGCTAAATTCTGGATGTTTGATACTCGAGTTCTGTCTGATATCTCCAGCCAAAAAAGTGCCGGGCACCTTTAATTCTCACCATTCAATATACGTAAAGCGCGTACGCGCTTTACGTATTGCCATTTTCTTCTAATTGAATTATAAGACATAGATCAATAAAGCAAAGTGAGAGAAAAATTACTGCGTTCAGGCTATAGCAGGAACGGCATCTATTTCATTATTCAATCTTATCTCCAGTTCGCAAGCAACATAGTGTGCAATATTTCGCACCATTTGCCTTGAAAGAAAGATATAGAGCCATGAATTCTTGTAATCATCCCCATGAGTAAACATTTGTGTAATGCTAACTATAGTATGTAGAACTGTGATTAGCACCATAGTAATATGTTTTTATGGAAAAAAGAGTACTTATAAAATTCGGTAGTAGGGTAAGAGAAGAAAGGCTCAAACGTAATTTGTCTCAAGAGGAATTAGCAGCAAAAGCACACGTTCACAGAACTTACATAGGAATGATAGAGCGAGCTGAGAAGAACATCACTCTACGAAACATTGCAAAAATTGCTAAAGCCTTAGAAATTCCGATTTCAAAATTGGTCGAATAATATTATGTTAAAAACAACCCCAAAATTGCCAATTCTTTTAGCTCGAAAAATTTACAAAACAGGGCAAACACGAGGAGCTGATGATGATGTTATTTATCAAAATAGGGTAGCAAGAAATAGCACGGTGCTTATACCTTACAAGTTTTGGTCAAAATCATTTGATTTTCCTGAGAGCGAAGGAGGGTTTGAGAATGGGTTTATTGTTCTGATTCCTCCAAAGGATTATTTTAAGCAAAATGATATAGATCAAAAATTAAAACAAAAGGGACTCTGCCTTGGTATTAACACTCTGGTTTTTTATTACTCACGTGATGAGTGGAACGCTTATAATCCTAAAAAGCTAAGGTGGAAACCTGCCACAAGTAGAACGGCACCACTTGGGGGGAAGTATGTGGCACGTGTACCCGCAACTACAGCAATAAAAGGTGGGGGGCAGATAAGGGAAGGATTTACAACTACATCATGCAAGGGAGCTGGTATAAGAGTTTTTGAATATGCAAGTAGCAAAACAATTGCTCAATGCAGGCTCCAACTTGAGGCTCTATTTTGGTTGTGTAGAGATTCAGAACTTGCTGCAGTGGAAAACGGTATGGCAAAAGATGATGCTTCCACTCGAGAGAGTGTTGTACTGAAAGAATGTGCGGATGCAAACCTGCTTGATTACGATAGACTCAGAAAATCTCGTATGATAAATAAACACAATAACGCTATTTGCCCCTTATGTTTAGAAGAATTGTCTGGATCAGGCTTCTTTAGTCGTATGAAACAAGCTGAGGGAAGAGAAGTTTCTGACATAACCGTAACACAAATCAACTTATTTCATGTAGAGGAGTTACGAGTTGGACAGTATAATCACCGACCCTATAACCTCGCGTGGGGACATCATCACTGTAATGTGGTAACCAGAGATTCCGGCGTTGCTAATACAATAAAATGGCTTATTGAGATTATCAAAAGAAATAAAAGAGAAGGCTTTCTGGAGTTCTAAAATAGAGATCTCTGAAATGAAAATTGCTTCTTTTCGGATCTTTTTATTTCATGTACACGGCAGGATATCGTGTCTTTCTTGTCTGTAACAAACTCTAGTTTCTCAGCTATGCAATTTGTCCACTTTGGGTCAATTTCTATGGATATCGAGAATCGATTTAATTTTATTGCTGCGATTGCGGTATTTCCGGATCCCGCGAAACAATCTAATACAATGTCATTTGGATATGTAGTTGCTTTAATTGCGTGCTCCAATAACAGTAATGGTTTTTCTGCAGGATGTTTTCCTTTATAGGGGCAAACCGAAGGGAAATTCCATACGTCAGTAAACTCTTGAGAAGAATTTACCGTAAAGCGTCTAATCACATCTTGATAAGGTGGCATTGATTTAACTTTTCCACCTTCAGTTAAAGCTCTGCAAATTCTGCTGTATTGTTCTGGACTTGGTATATTACGTCCCGCTTCCCAGTTCGATACTGCACCACCGTGATTGATCCTTCCATATGCGCCAATAGTCTCAGTAAGTTGTCGAGGTGTCAACTCTGCTTTTTGGCGCATCTCTCTGAGATAGGCTCCAAAATAAGATCGGTGCAAATTCCCTTCGTAGGCAGGTTCTCCAAAGATTATCCGTTCACTATGTTGATACCACTGACGGAGCGCTTCTTTATTCATCTTCTGTTTCCAGCCGTCAAATCCAGGGTCATTTGGTTTGGTCCATACAATTTGAGAAAGAATGTTAAAACTTTTTGAGAACATTACTTCCAATCTTGCTGCCATAGCAGGTGAGCAGAAACAAAAAAAAGAACCATTTGGTTTGAGAATGCGACGCCATTCAATCGCAAATCTAGACATCCATTCCAAGTATTCATTATCTTTTTTAAATAATTTATCTCCATAAACGTTTTGTTTTTTTGTGGAATGATATGGAGGATCTGTAAGTATGAGTGAAATAGTTTTATCAGGTAATAACTTTAATATTTCAAGGGAATCTCCATTTGCAAGAATTGCCTTGTTATTAGAAAAGCGGATGAAAGAAGAAATCGCTTCTTGCGTTTTTTGGAAATCTCTTTTTCTACTCATAGATGAATCCATCCATGCTAACTATAGTATACATAACACGTTTTGTCAACTCTAACAATCGATAAAAATATATTATTATAAATTTGACTTTAAGAAAACCACTTTGAAAAAAATCTGGCCAACTTAGTTATTTCCCCCTTTCGTTGAGGTCTTTTCGGGTCTCACATAAAAATTAAACAGATACACCAAAGTCGGCTCGCTTCATCGTTCGCTTACGTGGAATCTACTATGCTAAGGGGGATTTTTCAAGAGATAAAAAAGCTGGGTTTGTACGATTCTCGTGCTTCGTAGCGAAGCTGACTTCGCAGAGTAACACATTACACTCTACCGACTTAAAAACATTCATCTAAGAAACCAACCCTCTTCAGATTGACTTTTGAAAGAAAATAAGGTAGAAAAAGCATAAGGCGCCAGACAGAAGTCAGATGACGGATGACTGACGGCAGAAGATAAACGCAATACGCACGACGCAGAACGCTTAACGCAGCGCGAGCCACGAATTATGAACATAATCGCGATAGATATCGGTAATACGAACATCACGATAGGGTTTTTTCTTGATGGCGAGGAGCAGTTTATCCAATCGGTTCCTGGAGGCAGCCGAGAAGAACTTACAGGCTGCCTCATATCGGCCTGGGAAAAGATTCCCACTCTGGAAAGCTCAAAAGAGGGAAAACACGACGGCGTTATTGTAGTTAGCAGTGTGAAACCAGTTTGGACGGAAATCATCGAACGGATAGTAGGTGACAGCTTTGGTGAAAAGATATGCTTGATAGGAAGAGACATACCACTGCCAATGCCGGTATGGGTCGATGAGCCTGAAAAAATCGGAACCGATAGAGTTGTCTCTGCCGCGGCAGCCTACAGTGTGGTTGGCGATGCTGTGGTGGTTGCTGATTTCGGCACTGCCGTCACCATCGACTTTGTTGACCAGAACGGTGTCTTCCAAGGCGGTGCTATTTGCCCAGGCTTCGAGATCAGTGCACAAGCCCTTCAACAAAACACTGCCCAACTGCCAAAGATTAATATCACCAAGCCTAACGAGCCGTACGGCAAAAGCACCGCTGAGGCTATAAATTGTGGATTATATTATTCAATAATTGGAACGCTTGAGGAAATTGTAAGACGCTATGCAGAAAAAACAGGCAGATGGCCCCAGACGATAATCACAGGCTCCGCTGCTGAAATAATAAAAGACGACTGTAAATTCGTGGATAATTATGTGCCCAACCTGGTCGTAAAAGGCATCGTTTTGGCCTATCAAAAATATGTTGAAAAAAAGGCAAATATTGTATGACTTATGGCCACTTACGCAGCAGTAATGACCGGCAAGGGTACTGGCGCAATATCTATTATCCAGCTTTACAGCGGTGACGCTAAGGCTATCATTAACAAAATATTCAGACCCACGGGAGCAAAGCCCTCTAACCTCAAATCCGGTAAAATCATGCTCGGTGTGATAGCCGATGCAAGTGAAACTGTCGACCAGGTTACAATTGGTTGTGAAGGACCGGATAACTTTGCAATAAACTGTCATGGCAATCCCCTCATAGTTTCTGCGATAATGCAACTGCTCGGGCGCTGCGGTGCAGAACCAATTACCGCAGAGCAGCTCTTAAATAAAATTCTGACCGCAGACAAACACGCCAACACAATAAAGGCCGAGGCTAAGCTAACTCAGCTAAGGACTGAGACAATCGAGGGTACAAAGATTATCGAAAATCAGATCAGATTCGGCCTATCCGAGAGACTGACGGATTGGCTTGAAAATATAGACACAATACCACTGGAACAAATCGTAGGTGAAACCGAGCAAATACTAGCAGATAGCCGAAAAGCAAAAATAATTATATTTGGCAGCAAAGTCGCTATTGTAGGTCCTCCGAATACCGGTAAAAGCACGCTCCTAAATTTTCTTAGCGGCCGACAAAAAGCAATAGTCACCGAAATCAAAGGAACCACGCGCGACTGGGTCTCAGCCCGATGCCAAATCGGCTCTGTCGCAATGGAAATCTTCGATACTGCCGGACTGGACGAGAAACTCGCTACAACCGCAGAAACCTCCGTTGACAAAGCCGCCCAGGAAAAAAGCGTTCAGATACTCGAACAAGCAAATTTGATATTGCTGGTTCTGGATATTAACCAGCCTATAGATCAGCTCAATGAGTGCCTGCTCGATAGGCTCATCGGTAAAAATGTATTGACCGTACTGAACAAGGTCGACTTGCTGGCCAAATTCGACGCCACCAAACTGCCCGAAGCGCTGGGACAGACTGTTAAAATCAGTGCTAAATTCGGCACCGGTATCCAGCAGCTTATCGAAGAGATCCAGCTTAATTTCGGCGTGGCCGACTTCGATGCTAAGGTCCCTGTCTGTTTTACAGCCCGGCAGATGAACTTACTTACCCAGCTAACACATTCCGAGTCCAAACAGAAGGCGACTACTCTCATAACGAATTTGCTGCATGGAAAGTTAATTTGAAGTTGCTTTGAGTATATTAGCTTTAGGATCGACTCAAACCGGCTATTCAGGGTTTTTCGTAGACTCTTGGTCTTAGAGTGGTATCATTGGTTATCGGGATCTTTCTAAGGGGATTTTAGGGAGAGATTCTTATGGAAAAGACGAGTTGCGATATTCGAATTGGTACGTCGGGATGGCATTATGCTCACTGGAAGGGAGTGTTCTATCCTGAAGATTTGCCAAAGAGCAAATGGCTCGAGTACTATGCAAAGGAGTTCGACACAGTCGAAATCAATAATACTTTTTATCAACTGCCGAAAGAGCAGACCTTCAAAAACTGGCACAAGCAGGCCCCAAAGGATTTTCTATTCACTGTTAAAGCGAATCGATATATCACTCATGTAAAAAGGCTCAAAGATGTGCAGGAGCCGCTCGAGCGTTTCTTCAAGGGAACAAGGCATCTAAAGAGGAATCTGGGACCTGTTTTGTATCAGCTTCCGCCGAATATGCACAAAGATATCGAACGACTGAGAGGATTCCTTAAACTGCTTCCGAAAGGATTAAAAGCTATCTTTGAGTTCAGACATGAAAGTTGGTTTAGTGAAGAAACGTATAAGCTATTAAGTGAGTATAATGTCGGCTTTTGTGTACACGATTTATGGAAGAAGGGCACGCCTAAGATTGTGACAGGAAATAAAGCATACGTGCGTTTCCACGGGACGACGGGCAGGTATTCAGGCAGCTATTCAAAAGCTCAGATGCGTAACTGGGCAAAGTGGCTCAAAGAACAAAAAAAGAAGGTTCGCAGCATCTATGTTTATTTCAATAATGACGTTGGTGGCCACGCAATCAACAATGCAAAACAGTTGAAAGAGCAGCTTCGTTAGTTTTTTATTTACAACGAGGAAACGGAAAATGAAACCGGTCAAACTATTTAACTTGGCTTTTGACTGCAATTTCTTACTCTGGACGAGCCGTCAGGCGTAGCGTCTTAAGGCGTGGCGTAAGATGCGGTCGATGAACTGTTCGTAGGAGATGCTGGCCTTTGCCGCGGCTTCGGCTACCTCCTCGCCGTAAGCGATGTCGGGATTAGGATTGGCTTCGAGAACTACGAGCTTGTTTTCAGGGGTCAGTCTGACATCGATTCGGCCATAATCCTGCATGTACAGGACGCGATAAGCTCTTTTGCAGATGCGGCTGATGCTATCGAAGGTCTTTGAATCAAGATCAGCAAAGCCGAATTCGATGTTCCATTTCTCTCGATATTCGGCATTCCACTTTACACGGTAGGTCAATAGCAGAGGGGCGTCGGGGCCTTCGTGCTGAAAGAAACATTCGCGGATCGGAAGTACCGTGAGCCTTTTATTGCCCAGAATGCTGACATACAGCTCTCGTCCTTCGACGTACTCTTCTGCGATGACGGGCTGTTCCCAACGCTCGTGAATAAACTGAGCTCGTTCCACCAGAGACTCTTGGTCGTAGACAAGAGAGGCGTTGGCAATACCTTCAGAGCTATCCTCAAAGGCGGGTTTCACGACGAGGGGGTATCGGATAGATTTGGGGATGCGAACGTTACGATCGCGGGGCAGTGAGACGAAAGCCGGGACGCGTATCTTGTGGAGGCTGAGCAATTGTTTGCAGAGGCGTTTGTCGCGGGAAAGTAAAAGCCCGGTAGCTGAACTTCCAGTGAAGGGGACGTCGAGCAGTTCCAGAAGGGCAGCGATGTTTTTATCTAATCTACGGTCGCCGCCGAATTGCTCGGTCAGGTTAAAGACTAAGTCGGGCTTTTGCTCGGTCAGGGTGTTGACGATTATGCGGGGGTCACCGGAGTTTTCAAGAACTGATATCTGATGGCCCAGTGTCCGCAGCGCCTCAACGACATGGTATTCGGTGATGGGCTCCTCAGGTTGGTGCCTGAGGTACGGGTCGTCGCCAGGTATAATGTCAGGATCAACTAGGACTGTAATATTCATTTTTCGGCTCATCTGTGTTTACGCTTTGTTTTCACTCTAAGAGTATTACTTGCGATGGCAGTTAGCAAAGCCGTAAGCCCAATTAAACTTTGAGTCTCATTGGTATTTGGGTATAAATCGAGTGCATCGCATCGCGCAATGAGTCTTTTGACGAGTTGATGCATATCAAATTTTCTGTGACCTGTTAGCATCGTGACATAATCGATAAGCTCGCGACGATGGTGACGCAGGAGCTTGGACGCTTTGTTGCGTGATGTACCGTCACGATTGGCAGTGAACAGTCTTTTCAGGCTGTCGTCGTAGTATCCCTGGAAGGAGGTGCCGAGGGCCCTGCGTTTACGCTCGTAATAAGCAGCGAGAGTAGAAGTCATTCTCGTGGCTGACCAGGGGGGGTGCCCACGGGCAGTCGCCAAGGGAGGTTGTGAGCCGATTTTTTTCATAAGGTTATTGACGTACTGTAATTTTTTGAAAACGGGCCAACCATCATATTTATGCTGCCAATTGTTTTCTGGAGTGAGCCAAACAGCAAAGGTCTCAGCGAAATCTTCGTCCGGATGTGATTGAGCATAATTATCTTGAAGGTGCATAACGTAACGTTTGGAGTATGGTTGAAAATTATAAGTGTCCGAGTATCTTGTGGAGAACGGGCCGAACAACTCACGCCACCTAGTCCTTTTGTAGAGTTGATATGCGTAATTCATGGCGTGTCCACATTCATGGCGGAGAAGTTTCATAAAGGATTGTTCAGTTCCGCCTTCAACCTCGAACATCATTCTCTGCTCAATATTCTTCAGACGAGGATGGGCTAAGTAGAAGGGGATGCCGATGATCGGGACTTTGTCAGGGCAAAGCCACTCGTCGGCGAGATAGCATGGGGGGTGAAAATAGATATTTTTAGTGTCCAGTTCTTGATAGAATTTGTTTACCAGCGGTTCGAGAGAAGAGCCGGGTATCTGTAACTTCAAGTCCCGGACACGCATTTCAAGGACATCTTCGTCCTGAAGTTTTTCCCAGTTTTTTAGCGGATTCCTCTTCACCATAGGGCATCTTTTTACTCAAACTGACCGAATTTTATACGCCACAGGCGTACAGGCGTATAAAATTGAAAACCAACGTAAATACCTATTTGACAACAACATATTGCACTTTGTCATTCCCGTGAAAACGGGAATCTAATTTGCTAAAAACTTTAATGGATTCCCGCCTGCGCGGGAATGACACAAAGAATCGGTCAGTTTGAGTTTTTATATAAGTAAATCGTGCTGACTGATAATCATATCGTAAGTAGAATTCGGTAGCATTTTTAACAAATGTGGTGTTTGTCGGCAAGGTTTTTTAGCGTGGGGTCGGTTCAATAAAGGCAGTGGTTCATAAAAAAATCCAGCGGACTAGTATGCACGGTGTTGATGATAAACAGTGGTGAAATAGGATTTGGTTCTGATAGCTGATTGAAGAACTGGGCATAAGCGCTCATTCAGGTTAGCA
>CAYNTC010000084.1:0-8655 GCA_964399795.1 uncultured Pirellulales bacterium
GACTCATTTAATCGGATACTCTCTAATCAGCAATGGTACAGTTTTCGGGGGTCACACTATCTGGGCGGATTTTAGGATTCTAAAGTCAACCAGCAATTTGGTGTGGTACCATATAAAATTGAGGAAATAGGACTTCTGAAATTAATGTCCGGATAAATTCTTTTTACTAATCCATTTGATAATTGCACAAAAACATTGTATGCAGCTTAGAACTTCACTATTAAACATTATTTTGGCAAAACATAGCGATGGCAGCCTTACTTGAAGAGGGGCACCCAAACATTTTTGTATGTATCTAACATCCGTATCTGTCGCGAAATAATTCCAAGGATATACAGTTTATTGGACTATACAATTGAAAACTGCATAGAATAACTTGGTTGGCACTAGGCCTTTTGACAATATTAGGTGAAAATTTTCGCTAAGCGCAATATATAGGGCAACGAAACGAGCCATCAAAGCGATCTTCAAGTTGCTAATTTCCGCCAAAACCATTCCATTTACCTGCTTTTCAGGACGATATGAAAAAATAGCTGTATTATGGCTATATACGTTATAAAAAGCACATTTACATAACGGTTTAGAATGGAACTTGTTACATCGTTTTGCTGAATTTTATCTTAAGTTTTCTATGTTAATTTTGTCAGGGAAGTGTCGGTGATCTTGCTGGATTAGACTATGTCTGAAACAGATGTCGTGAAATCATTCGGTCATCGTAAGTGGGGCGGCAATACTCAGGATATTAATGTTTCTTTATCGATAGATATGAAGGCAATCGTTGATGTTGCTCCGGCCCTATCAGCCGATTCAGGGATTTATCCGAGCAGGCCTTTAAGTTTGATAGCACTGGGTGGGGACGTCCTCGAAAAGCTGCCGGTATCCGCCGGTAAAGCAGTGCTTTGCAAGGCGGTTAATAAGCCTGAGGCTAATGAAGCGTAATCGGCTATGATCGTGCAGCATCAAAGTGCCTCGCTTATGTTGTGTAGGACGATCGTGGCTACAGAAATGAGGATGTTAGCACGAAAATCTATTCTTGCATTTGTAGCAGTAGCTATGATTTTTTTAGGTGGAAGTTCGTTCGCAGGCCAGCAGGATTCGAGCAAGCAAGTGGATTTTTTTGAGATGTCGCTCGAAGAGCTGATGGACGTGCCGGTGGTTGTATCCACATCACGTCAGATTCAGAGATTCGGAGAGCCTTCAGGGCCTATAAGTATTATCACAACTGAGGATATTCATTACAGCGGCCTAACGAGAAATGACTTTAAGTCTACCGTAGCGAACAGGATTTGCGTGCGTTCCTGCCGGCAAAACATAAGGTCGGCGTGACAGGCAGGCTATTTTTGCCTGACGACTGGGTACTAAATGCAAATTACGCATTTACAGACATTACTCCTGGAAATCCATTTACGCGAAACGATGTGGGCAGCTCCAACCGTTTGGACATTGCCGTCTCGAAAGACCTGGCAAAAGGTAATGAGCAGATACTTGTAGGCATTAGTGATCTACTAAACAAGACCCACGACCCTATAAAAGAAAGCTCTCAACTTACAGGACACAAGGTGGCGGGGCGGATATTGTTTCTGAGTCTTATGTTGAGGTTTTGAAGCGAGTTACTATCAAGGAGATGTTGATAAGCATCAGGATTATTGAGTTTCGAAAGATAATGGACGAAATAGGATGAAGAATAGGATCGGCAAATTCGTAGGATTGATGACGATATTAATCGTGCTGACTATCACAGTGGACACGCATGCCGAATCTGAGTCGAGCCGGGAATATCAGATCAAGGCTGCATTTCTTTATAACTTTATAAAGTTTGTGGACTGGCCAAAGGAAAAAGAAAGCCCTACTGATAGTAATGAACCGATAGCAATTGGTATTATCGGCAAAGACCCGTTCGGCAATTCCTTTGAGCCATTGAGGGACAAGCAAGTCAAGGGCAGAAACGTGGTCATTAAGCGCTTTGAGGGCTTTGAGCAGTTGAACGAATCAGACGAGCAAGGCGAAAAGCAACATCCTGAAATCGAAACCATTCGGAAGTGTCATATACTTTTTATCTGCCCATCAGAGGAAAAGTATATTCAGCAGATTATAGCTTCTACTCAGGACTATAGTGTTCTGACAGTCGGAGATATGAATGGTTTTCTTGAAGCAGGCGGTATTATTAATTTTTTAACAGAGGAGAAAAAGATACGCTTCGAGGTCAACCTCGATGCTGCTGAACGTAGCAGACTAACAATCAGATCCAAGCTATTAAGGCTTGCCAAGAGAGTCATTAGGCAAGATGGTGCCTAAGGAGACGAAAAATGAATAATGTGGAAATGAAAAAAGAAGGTGGAGGAATCTGGAATCCAGCCATGCGCATGATACGGAATATGGCGATAAAACAAAAGCTTATATTGATAATCATGCTGACGTGCATGAGTTCGCTAATTTTAGCCGGGACAGTTTTTCTCATCTGGGAATGGGCCACTCTTCGTCAGGATATGGTGCAGGACCTGTCAACGCAGGCAGAGATGATCGCCGACAATTGTAAGGCGGCGCTGGCTTTTGAAGATGCCAAGGATGCAGAAGAGATACTAAGCGCTCTTCGTATAGAGCCTTCTAACATTCTTGCGTGCCTCTACAATAAAAGCGGCGATGTGTTTGCAGGTTACTATCGCAACGATATCGATCATACGGCCCGACCTGCGACATTCCTTGAGAGCGGTTACCTTTTCTCGGAGGGCACATTGGTCGTTTTCAGACCGGTGGTTCTGGATGGGGAAACATTAGGAACTGTTTGTCTGCAATCAGATCTGCAGCCTATGTATGCGAGGCTTGAGCGCAATGCGCAGATAATCATCGCTGTTTTAGCGCTGGCTTCTCTGGCTGCTTATCTGATTTCATCGAGAGTTCAGCGAATTATTTCTGTGCCTATTCTTAACCTGGCCGATGTCGCAAAAACAGTCTCTGAGGAAAAAGAGTATTCTACACGAGCCGTCAAGCGCAGTAACGATGAAGTTGGCCTGCTCATAGACTCATTTAACGGGATGTTAGGCCAGATTCAGGAACGTGATTCAGCCTTAGTCAGCGCCAATGAAAAACTGGAGACAAGAGTTGATGAGCGTACCGGTGAGCTGACTGCCACTAATGAGCAACTAACCCGCGAAATCGCATACAGAAAGAAAGCAGAGGAGATTCTGAAGAAACGAACAGAACAGATCATTCATCACCAAAGCACACTTCTGGAATTGGGCAAGATAGCAACGAATGATCTGGCATCTATAATGAGAGCAGCAACAGAGCAAGATGCTAAGACGTTAGATATAGAGCGTGTCAGCATATGGTTATTTGACGCGGAGAAACCAGAATTAGTCTGTCAGGACCTTTACAAGCGTAGTGAAGACAGCCATGAGAAGGGTCTTCGTATAAAGGCAGAAGATTATCCGAGATATTACCAGGCTCTCGAGGCCAGTCGCATTTTGGCAGCAGACGACGCTATTAAAGACCCGAGGACCAGTGAATTTGCAAAGGAATACCTGCAACCGGCGGGAATTACATCAATGATGGATGTCCCACTGCGACTTCATGGTCAGTTAGTAGGAGTAGTATGTCACGAGCACACAGGGTCCATAAGGGAGTGGACTCTTGAAGAGCAGGATTTTGCCGCATCCATAGCGGATATGATCACACTGAAGCTGGAGGCGTCGGAGCGCAGAAAGGCCGAGCAGGCACTGCGAGAAAGCGAGCACAGATACAGGACATTGCTCAAGAATATCCCCCAGAAGATATTCTACAAGGACAGGGATTCAGTATATCTGCTCTGCAACGAAAGCTATGCTAAGGACCTGAAGATTAATGCCGATGAGGCCAAAGGAAAGACGGACTATGATTTTCATCCGAAAGAGCTTGCTGACAGTTATAGAGCCGACGATGCGAGAATCATGGCATCGGGAAACGCAGAAGAAATAGAAGAGAAATATGTTAAGGATGACCAGCAGCTCATCGTCCGTACATTAAAGTCGCCTGTTAGGGATGAACAGGGCAACATCATTGGTATCTTTGGTATATTCTGGGATACCACAGCCCGAAAGCAGGCAGAACAGGCCCTCGAGAGGCTAAACAAGGATCTGGAAGCAACCGTTCAGGAGCTCACGCGTTCGAATAAAGAGCTTCAAGATTTCGCGTATGTGATTGCTCATGATCTTAAAGCCCCTCTCAGGGCAATTGGGACATTGGCTGATTGGATAGTGACCGATTACAGTGACAAGTTCGACCAACAGGGTAAAGACCAGATGAGATTGCTCAAGGGCCGAGTGGCGAGAATGAGCGGACTCATCGATAGTATTCTGCAGTATTCAGAGATTGGACGCAGCCCCAAACATTTGGAAAAGTTAAATATAAACACACTAATAGCAGATGCAATCGCTGAGGTAGATCCGCCCGACAACATCGAAATAGTTATAGAAAATGAACTTCCAGTTGTGATATTTGAGAGAATCCGGCTTATGCAAGTATTCCAGAACTTAGTCGGAAACGCTATCACGTATATGGATAAACCTCAGGGCAAAATAAGAATTGGCTGTGTTGAAGAGGACAACTTCTGGAAGTTCAGTGTTGCAGACAACGGCCCAGGCATTGGCGAGCAGTACTTTGAGAAAATCTTTAAGATATTCCAGACGTTGGTGTCAAGAGATGAGTTCGAGAGTATAGGGATTGGTCTGGCTATGGTAAAGAAAATCGTCGAGCTATATGGCGGAAGTGTGTGGGTAGAGTCAAAAGTGAATGAGGGAAGCACGTTCTTCTTTACATTACCAAAACATGAGATGGGGGCTAAAGATGCAGAATTCGAAGCCAATATTGTTGCTAGAAGATGACACTATAGATGCAATGACCGTTAAGCGGGCACTGAAGGATCTAAAGACAGTAAATCCAGTGGTGCATGTAATCAATGGTGAGGAAGGATTGGAGTACCTGCGAGACGAGAATAATGAGGCACCGTGTATTATTCTGCTGGATCTGAACATGCCAAAGATGAATGGTATCGAATTCCTCAAGGCTGTAAAAGCAGATGAGCAGCTAAGGAAAATACCGGCCGTGGTGCTAACTACATCCCGAAACGACCGCGATATTGTGGAAAGCTTTAATCTAAGCGTCGCTGGTTACATGCTAAAGCCCGTTGATTATAAGAAGTTCGTGGAAACCATTAGAGCTATTGACGTATATTGGAGACTAAGTCGTCTACCGGTTGAAGTGCAATCAACTGTATAGGAAGTTAGTTGTAGACCAATGTTTGGACTGATGAGTATTGAACCCATACTCTTTAGAATTTCTTAACGTGTCTTAAATGAGCAGTAAACGACAATAACTTCGGCAACAATCCCCAGCTTTCACGCCCATTTTCAATCTATCTTTGAGGGCAATTTGTTGAAGAACTCTGGTCTAAGAGCGTGTGTGAAAAGTGGCTGTAATGCCGTTTTCTGCCGATATAGAATGATATGGAACGGACGCCATATCCAAGCGATTTGACCGATGAGCAATGCAAGCTCATAGAACCCTTGATTCCCCCAGCCAAGCCCGGCGGTCGGCCTCGAAAGGTGAGCATGAAAGAAGTTGTCAATGGCATTCTCTATTTGAGCCGTACCGGGTGTTCCTGGCGTATGTTGCCGCACGAGTTTCCGCCTTGGGGCACCGTCCACTATTACTACCGGCTGTTTCGTTTGCAGGGCCTGTGGCCGAAGATTCATGATCGCCTCCGTCAACAAGTTCGCCGCAATGCCGGACGCAAGCCGACACCCAGTGCTGGTATCCTGGACAGCCAGAGCGTTAAGACTGCTGAAAAAGGGGGAGCCGCGGTTATGACGCTGGAAAGAAGGTTTCGGGGCGTAAGAGACACTTGCTCGTTGATACCCTGGGTCTGATCTTGGTCGTGGTGGTGCACGCGGCCAACATTCAGGATCGTGATGGAGGCCGGCTTGTCATGGAGAAATTGGGCGATAGATTTCGGCGGTTGAAGCGGATATGGGTCGATGTAGGCTATGCCGGGGTATTCGTCGAATGGACTCGACGTACGTTCGGGCGGATGGTTGAGGTTGTCAAGCGTAGCCAGTTTCATCGGTTCTTCGTACTGCCGAGACGTTGGGTGGTGGAACGGACCTTCGGTTGGCTTGGCAAGTATCGGCGGCTGAGCAAGGATTACGAGACGCTGCCATCCAGTAGCGAAACTATGATCTACTTAGCCATGATTAACTTGATGATTCATCGGCTCAAACCTGGCTGATACGACTTCTCACACACGCTCTTAGTAATGAAGCCGCAATCTGCGTCCACAAGTCCTGTGTATCGACAGGCATGGTTGCAAGCCGCTCTTGATACATTTTTTTGCTATAATCTTGGCAAGAGGAGTAATGTTCATAGCACCGATTTTTACCTTCGCTACTTGCAGGTTCAACAGCCCTTTTTCATTGGTCTTCGGCTCCGGCGTAATGGTCACGACAAACTGCGCACTTTTGACATTGGCCGATCCCATCAGCACAACACTTCCAGGCACGAAAAGCACCTTTGGTGCTGTAAACAAAATACTTTCAGACTCGACTGACCAGTGGGCGATTGTCTGGTTAATGTCTTGCTCGACGACCTCAAGCTCGAATGGTTCCCCAAGTTGTGCACTGTTATATAGTTCGCTGGAAAGATGCGTTATGCACGGCTCGACCTGCCCGGCTACCCTGCGGCGGAACCGACTCTTCTATAATCGTAACAATAAGACCGGTACAGCAGCAAAGCAAAGATAATCGCTGCCACGGCTAAATCCACATTCTCCTTATTAAGCATTATTTTTTTAATGCATAAAAATATTACCAATAGTAATATATAAAAGTTTTGAATCCGAAAAATAAGGTAAGGCCCATGAAACGAACCATTGCTATTTTTTTACTTATGGTCAATGCTGTTTGGAGCGCTGAAATGCCCTTCACACGTGGTGTAAATCTTACAAATTGGCTTCAGGCTTCAAGCGCGAAAAAAATTCAATTTACTAAGTTCACGAAACGGGATTTGATCAATATTAAAAGTTTAGGTTGTGATGTAATTCGATTACCTATCAACCTACATTTTATGACCGATGGTGAGCCGAACTATACGATTGATCCTTTATTCTATTACTTTTTAGATCAAATCATCGACTGGGTTGAAGAAATGGAACTGAACCTGATTCTCGACAATCACACATTTGACCCTGCGGCCGATACCGACCCAAACGTTGTCGATGTGCTGGTACCTGTGTGGACGCAAATTGCTGAGCGTTATAAAGATCGCTCAACCTACCTTTATTATGAAATACTCAACGAACCACATGGCATTTCGGATACAAAGTGGAATGATATCCAACAAAAGGTCCTCGATGCAATTCGCGCGGTCGATCAAAAACACACTATCATTATTGGTCCAGCAGGATGGAATAGTTATAACAATCTAAAATATATGCCTAAATACAGAGATGATAATATAATTTACACCTTTCACTTTTATGATCCGTTCTTATTCACTCATCAGGGCGCCAGTTGGACTAATCCTTCATTAGTGCCACTCGCCGGTGTACCATTTCCACACGATGCTAACCGTTTACCTGATTGTCCACCGGAGCTGAAAAACACCTGGGTAAAAGGTAATCTTGCAAACTATAAAAATGAAGGAACAGTAAAACGCGTTAAAGAATTAATTGATATTGCTGTGGATTTTCAAACTAAACAAGATGTTCCCTTATTCTGCGGAGAATTCGGCGTATATAAACCCAACAGTGACAATACGGACCGAGTTTACTGGTATAGTATTGTGCGACACTATTTTGAAGAAAAAGGCATACCCTGGACAATTTGGGACTATACCGGCGGTTTCGGGCTTTTTGAACAGGGAACCAATGAATCGTTCGAATACGATTTAAACATCCCTCTCGTTGAAGCGTTGGGATTCACTAGCCCGCCGCAAAAAAAGTTTATCATTGAACCGGATGCAAATGGATTTGATCTATATCTGGATTATATTGCACCAAAAATAGTTGAATCCAGTTGGATAAGCGAAGGACTCTTGGATTACTATTCTCGAGACAATCCGGCATCCGGCATTTACTGCATTCACTGGACGGGAGTTAATCAACATAGCTATATCTCATTTCGTTTTTCCCCTATCAAAAATCTTTCTTTATTGGTAGCTAATGGTTTTGCAATTGATTTTTGGGTTCGATGTAATGATCCAAATGCTAAAATTGACATCCGGTTCGTGGATACCAAAACAGACGATCCCAATGACCATCCTTGGCGCATGCGGTATACAATTGATCAAAGTATTGCTAAGTGGAATGGCGAATGGGACCATCTGCAAATTCCGCTCGATTCATTTACGGAGCACGGCTCATGGGATGATGGCTGGTTCAATCCGGTTGGCGATTTTAACTGGGCCGCTACCGAACGTTTTGAGATAGTATCGGAATATGGCGACTTAAAGGGAATACATTTTTATTTTGATGATATTCGCGTGGTCGATCCTAATATGATGAACGTTCAAGCTGTTAATGTAACGCCGTGAGCATCTGAGTTTTATCAGAATTATCCCAATCCATGTGCACAAAAATGCCCCCGGCACAGCCTTCGACGTTGCTCAGGCCAGAAATCCGGGGGC
>CAYNTC010000085.1:0-8654 GCA_964399795.1 uncultured Pirellulales bacterium
TATTGAATGTACTTACCTTGCAACACTTGGTTTATAAGTTAATGGGACAGTAGTGCTAAAATTCAAATACTCAAAACAAAACAGTTGCTTGCATACTTGTTGTTTCAGTCATTCGGATTCAGAATTTTGAGCTTGTTTCGAATTTAGGATTTCTGGCATTAGACATCCCTTACGGGAGTGCTTCGGATTTTGGGGTTGCCGGTGGATGTGTGCGATATTATCCTTGCTTCATTTTTTGGCAAATTCGCTAACGTGTGAGCTAAGTAGCACACAGCAACGCGTCCGCTGGATACCACCACTGCTCGGTACTAAATTTTTCTACTATCGTAAGCCCAGTTTAGCAATGCCTGTCTTTGCTTTGGCCGGCAACTTAGATCTCCCCGTTTGCAGTGCTTCTTGATTTGAGCAATATGCCTCTTCATCGCTTTCCATCTTTTGACCTGACGTTCATCATCTGGGCATCTTCTGCCCATGTAGTACCTACAATACCATTGAAACCAACCTCTAATATCTTCCTGATAAATCCACCCTTTTTTCCGCCAAAAAGATAATGGTTGAGAAGCATTGATTCCAAAGTAATTAAGTTCGGGATCATGGCGTTCATGACAAAATTTTTCATTAACAAACCAGTCTTCGGGAAACTCATCTCTACAATCGGTCATGTATTTGCCACCGAAAACTCCCATTTCCAGCATTTGCTTTGGTGTTAAATCAGGCAAGAATTCTGGATGAAAGTTCTTTCCGATAGGCTCAGTAAGATAATAAACATAATTCTTTTGCATGAGGTCGTTTACAATTACTTTTTGTCTCTTCATTGCATTTTTACTTTACATCGGGCTGCCCGGCTGCGCTGATGAGTTTTGGCAAAGCCGATAATGAAAAACCCACCGGCGGCAATGAAGCGCAGTGGAACACAAGTCTAATATAGGGAGATTTCAGCCCTTATTTCTCTTCGATGCAGCCAAGTCCTTGGCCGCCACAGCTAACCTTTTGAGGAAATCGATATCTAATTTGATCGATTCTTCCTCATAAATATACCGCCAGTCCTTGAAAACCTCAGACACCTCAGTTAGTTTGTTCCTGAGGTTGTTTCCTTTGAGTGGAAGCTTATTTTGCAGTAAGAGTTGAGAATCAGAGGATAGTTTTCCATAAAGATCATTGAGCTTATGGCTTTTTTTTACTTTTTTATTTTCAATGGTGAGGACTGCTTTCAAGCTCAACTCAATAGAAAAAGCGGTGCACACGATACCTGGCACTAACAGTGCTTGAATCTGACCATCGTGCAGTGGCTTTTGCTCAAAGCACCTTTCGGCAGCAAGCAAAAACGCTTTGGCGATATTAGAAATTTTATTTGGGTCGTAGGACACTATTTTCTCCATGGGCTAACTTTCACGTTCAGGGACACGACGAAAGCAACGTCCCCTTGAATGTAGGATTAGCTGTTACTCATCGATTGAAATAAATAACCTTCCAGTTTTCTTGTGGCTTTCTTTTGATCGTAACTGCGAGTATATCGGAGTCATTTTTGGGGACGATCTGAGTTCTGAAGCAGCGGCGTTTAATTTCTATGTATTCGCTCCATGACTCCGGTGTATGAAGAGCCTCGGTCTCCTCGTAATTCTTCTTGTCGTCTGTGAGTTTGAATCGTTTTAGTGTATCTATCCTATGATTTTCCCTGAGACTCCAAAAAACAGGCGGTACGTAGACTGTACCTGCATTTTTTGTTTGGCTTTCTTTATACATACCATAGTAAAGCCAAGAGACCACGCCGATTACAAATGGAGTAAGCGCTACTACGGCAGTTGCGTAGTTATCGTTTAAAGATTTTAGCCATTCCATCTCTGCTTCCTTAAACATACATAGCAGCTTACAATGATTATACAGTCTGCATAATCCGGGACAAGCTAACAGTTCCCTCCTATATAAGAAATTCCCGAGTCATTTTGCCTTTTCGAAAGATGTCTTTCATAACTTTCCATTTAGAATAATTCTTTAATCAAATCGCCTTTGTCCATTTTTAAATGGATAGCGATATCGCTCAAAATGCTGCTCAATGTGCCTATTTTTAGGTATTTGTGGGCAGGGATAGTGATGTGATGTTCGCCTTTGTTTTCAGTGGTAAGCCGTATGTGACTGCCGGTTTGCCGGGTTATTTCGTAGCCGTATTTTTTCAGAAGTTTTGCGAGCTCTTCACCACTGATTTCTCGGGGAAGTTTCATATTGCTATTACTTCATCTTTTACTATGTGTAAGCGTACAATATGGGGAATTTCCTTTGAATCAAAGTGGCATTTTACCGCATCTTTGATATTTTCCTTTAACTCGTCTAATGTCTCACCTTCGGTATGAATGGAATGACCGAGTGCCTTAGCGGTGTAACCACCCTCATCAGAATTTTCAACGATAAATATAATTTCACTCATAGGTTTTAATCTCTGCTAAAATCGGTGGATACTTTTACAGGGGTCCTAAACATATTCTTTACATTATGTACCTATTATAAACCTTCCTGTCTGCTTGTCAAATCTTTTATTGACCATGTCCTGCATTGTTCGTTAATATTATGTACAGCATGCCTTACGGCACTGCGCGAAACGAGCTCGTATGCAATTAATAGAAACAATACCAAAGTTGAAGCCAAGGCCGGTTGATAGTCACAAAGGGACGTTCGGCAAGGTTCTAATTATGGGGGGAAGTGTCGGCATGAGTGGCGCAGCAGCCCTTGCAGGCAGGTCTGCCCTGCGGGCAGGTGCGGGGCTTGTGCGAGTAGCAACAGCTAAAAGTGCTCTGCCAATAATCGCCTCAATCGAGCCTTGTTATACGACTATTGCATTGGCTGAAGATAACGTTGGTCGAATATCTTCAAAGTCAATCAATACCATTCTCGATGCTGTCGGCGAAAATGATGCTGTCGCATTCGGGCCGGGAGTTGGCATCAGTAGTGATTTACAAAAGATCACGGGTATTCTGCTCCAGCAGCAGGATTTGCGCTTATTGATCGATGGGGATGGTCTGAATAACCTCAGCAAGTTGGGCGACTGGGCGGGCAAGTTGAAGGCAAACGTAGTTTTAACTCCTCATCCGGGCGAAATGAAGAGACTCTGGTCGGGACTTCTTAGAGAGCCGCTACCACCTGACCGACAGGATCAGGCGTCAAGATTTGCGCAACACACCGGAACAGTCGTAGCTCTAAAAGGAGCAGGGACAGTCGTTACGGACCTTTCGACTTCGCTCAAGGCAGGCGGGGAAAAGGTCTATGTTAATAAGACCGGCAATCCAGGCATGGCAACAGCAGGCTCAGGCGATGTTTTGACCGGCGTGATAACAGCTCTTATGGGCCAAGGCCTGAGTAACTTCGACGCGGCTGTGCTTGGTGTCTATGTGCACGGGCTGGCTGGTGACATCGCAGCTAAGAGAGTTGGTCAGATCAGCTTAATAGCTACTGACATAGTTGATGCGCTCGGCAGCGCTTTTTTGGAGAGCTGAGAAGGTGTTTGAGATTGTGGTGATTGAGAAAAGGCGTAAGAGGTCGATGACTCTTTTATTGCTGCCGGTGTCAGAGTGAGTATAATGGCAACGAATGTGTTTGACTGCGGGCAAAGGAGTGTTTTGTATAAAAAGGTATAAAAGAAAGGATACGTTATGGAATTCAATCCCATCGACGTTTTTGTGTTCATCGGCTTTATCGTGGCGGTGATTACGATTGGCCTCCTGAAAAGCCGGCACGAAAAGACCGGTGAGGACTACTTCCTCGCAGGTCGTGGTCTGAAATGGTGGTTGATCGGCTTTTCACTGATCGCGGCCAACATCTCGTCCGAGCAGTTCGTAGGCATGAGCGGCAACGCTGCGAGCCATGTCGGTCTGGCTATTGCCAGCTATGAGTGGATGGCTGCGATTACACTTGTTGTGGTCGCCTTTGGTTTTCTGCCGTATTTTCTGCGAGCTGGTATCTATACCATGCCGGAATTCCTGGAATACCGCTACAACGGCACAGCCAGGACGATCATGGCTGTAGCGACGCTTTTTATCTAC
The DNA here is from genome assembly GCA_964399795.1 of uncultured Pirellulales bacterium. Lineage (GTDB taxonomy): Bacteria > Planctomycetota > Phycisphaerae > Sedimentisphaerales > Anaerobacaceae > CAYNTC01. The sequence goes on from CAYNTC010000085.1 coordinate 4,032, forward strand.
ATGCTCCTGCTTGGCTCGGTGACATATTCCGGTGCACTTACGATCAATACGATGGCGGCAAAAATGGGATACGATGTGCCGATTGCAACTGCGTCGTTGGTCATAGGCATCATAGCAATGGTCTATGTGGCAGCCGGTGGCTTGAAGGCCTGTGCATGGGCTGACCTGATCCAGGGTAGCTCATTAATCCTCGGCGGAGCGGTAGTCATGATCTTCGCATTTAAGAAGCTTGGCGCGGCTACGGATGAGCTTGCCTTTGTGGAGAATGTCCGAACCGGCGCCGTCGGGCTCAAGAGTTTTGCCCAGGATACGGGAGCGATTGACCGGTTCTGGGAGTTGAATAAGGTTCGAATGAACATGTTCCTGCCCAAGGACGACAAGATACTTCCTTGGACGGCACTTCTTCTGGGCCTTTGGATTCCGAATTTTTATTACTGGGGTCTGAACCAGTATATTACCCAGAGAACCTTAGGCTCGAAGTCGCTGGCCGAGGGACAAAAGGGTATTGTGTTCTCGGCGTTTATGAAGCTTCTGATTCCGTTCGTCATCGTGGTTCCCGGCATAATCGCCTTTAACCTCTTTGCCAAGGATATGCAGGAACAATCGGTCAATGACAATGCCACGGTCATCGCCAAGTACTTAAAGGCCAGCGAAAATACACAATTAGTCGAGGTCGTTCAGGCGCCGGGCGAAGAGGCCGTCGCGAACTGGCCGCGAGGCAAGTTCATGATCGCCGTATATCCGGATGAGACAGCAATGAAAGCCGTCAAGGCCAGCAGTCCGTTCGTGCTTCCTCTGACACAAGAGAAGTTCGATAACGTGCAGGTTGAGGACTACACCGTTTTTGAGTCAGATGACAAGGCCTGGAAGGCTGTTTTCCCGGCACTGGCGGTCGAGTTGGAGTCTTACAATGCGTCAGTTATGGACGCTGCCCATGCAGCCAACGTCAATGTCACAACCGAGAAATTTATCGCCTACAAATACGACACGGCCCTGGGACAATTGCTCAGCAGCGTGCTTCCTCAGAGGACCGGTTTGGTAGGGTTTGTACTGGCGGCTCTGTTAGGCGCTATCGTCAGTTCGCTTGCTGCCATGCTTAACGCCGCTTCCACCATCTTTACGATGGATGTCTTCAGGAAGTACGTTAATCCGAAAGCGACGCAGAAAACCATCGTGCTGTTGGGCCGAATATGCGTCGTAGTATTCTCGGGTATCGCGATATTCCTCGCCCCTCAGTTGGGCAATCCGAAGATCAGCAATAGCATCTTTACCATCATTCAGGAGAGCCAGGGCCTGATATCGCCGGGTATTCTGGCGGTGTTTGTGTTTGGCCTGATTGTGCGGAAGGCACCACCGATTGCTGGTGTAGTTGGGCTACTGACCAATATCGTCTCCTACGGCGGAATGTATCTGCTCGGTCGGTATAAGATCGGCCCAGAGATTCAATTTCTAAATCGGATGGCAATTTGTTTCGGACTGTGCCTTTTGGTCATGGCCATTATCAGCGTGGTTAGGCCTTTGGCCCAACCCGTCGAATTCAAACGACAATCTGATCTCGACCTCAGTTCTTCCAACGGGGCCAAGGTAGCCGGTGTCATAGTAGTGGTCATCACCTTGATCTTGTACGTGTTGTTCAGCCCGATTGGACTTGCAAAGTAAGGAGCACAATTGTGAACATAGCAAGTGACCAGCAGGCATTCGATGTACTAAAACGACTGGCGACAGAAAAGGAATTGGATGTAACCCGGGGCAAGGTCCGGCGAACGTCAAGCCGATTCTGCCTGGGCGTTGAGCACGGCGATTACAATGGTACGGAGCTCTTTGGTGTTGGGACTGACAGGTTCATCTGGCTGGCTTATAAGCCGAACGGAACTGACACGATGAGGCTCTTTAGTGGGAACTTTCCGGACGATGGTGTAATTGAGTTTAAGATCGGCCATGTCCCGAAGCCGAAATCGGCAGAGGTCGCGCAAACCTGGGGACGATTTCCGTATGGGGTTGATTTTGTTCTCCGCCGTGAAGGATATAAACTAACACAGGGAATCGACGGCGTTATATATGGTAACATTCCCGGCGGCGGAATGAGCAGGTCTGCATCGCTGACACTTAATCTTATTTTATCTTTATTTGACGCAAATGAGATTGAGGTAGACCAAAAGGTCAAGATAGTCGACCTGGCGCAGGCTGTGGAGAATGACTACATCGGCTCGCCGTGTGGGAAGCTGGATCAGACGATGATTCTTTTTGCACGCGAAGGTATGGGGACGTATTACAACCCGAAAGACCGTTCCATCGAATATGTGCCTATGGGAACTGGCGCGGCAGATTTCAGGATCGTTGTTCTTGACACGGGTACGGATAGACCAGGGCTGGAAAAATCGACATACGCCATCCGACGACGCGAATGTGAACAGCTTGTTGGGCTGCTCCAAAAAGCAGGCTTTGATATTACCTGCCTTGCTGATATCAAGGATAATGCGACATACAAAAAGATAATGGGGCAGTTTGGCAAGAGCCATCCGGATTTGTGCGACCGGCTCAAATATATCTTCGGAGCACAACAGCGGTTTTATAAGATGATGGATGCGTGGAAGGCTGGTGACATCGTAACTGTTGGTAAGATTTTCCGACAAGATGGTGTCGGCCTGCGTGACGATTATAAGATATCCGGCTCGGAGTTGGAAACGATGTGCGACATTGCCCGAACCATCCCAGGCGTTTTGGGCGAACGCATGCTGGGAGGCGGCGATAAGGGGGCATCAGGTGCCATCGTTAGCGCCGATAGTATCGAAGCTCTAAAGCAAGCTGTTGATACGGCTTATCCGCGCAGCCGACCTGAACTTGCTAACAAATATGCTGTTCATATCTGCAAAGTAGTCGATGGCGTCAAAGTATTTGAAGACTTACTCTGACACCTGTAGTATTTCGTGCGGAGTTTAAGGTCATCTTAATTTGTAGCGAGGTTCGATGTCAGCTGTATCCTCAAAATCTATCAGGGGAGTCTTCACCACTTCTGTCATCTCTAACCGACAGGTCGGCCAGCGTTTCTATAAGCTCAAACTCGAATTTTCGGGAGCCGCTGCCAAGGCTTTCGCAGGCTTTAGGCCGGGCCAATTTATCCAGTTGGACCTTAGTAGTGCCGCCATACCATCGTATGAAAAAATACCGGAAGACCTTGCCGATACAGCTAAGCGTCAAGTTCTGCTTCGAAGACCATTTAGTTTTACTGATGTCACTATACAGAGAGATAAGACTGTCGCTGAACTTCTTTACCGTATTGTCGGACCTGCCACATTGCGAATGACGACGCTCTCGGCTGGTGGTTTGGTCAGTGTCATCGGGCCTTTAGGAAATGGCTTTCGGATTGTACAGGAAAAGAAAACTGCGATTCTAATTATTGGAGGGATGGGAGCACCGCCTATTCAATGTCTCGCTAAACTTCTAACGACAAGCTACTCAGATACGGAGGTTATTGTCTTTGCCGGTGCAAAAACAGCGAATCAGCTACCTTTTGAGAATAAGCTGGATGAGATTTCACAGCAGTTGGGCTTTTCACTGCCGGAGTTTGCAAGATTCGGCGTAAAATCACAAATCGCGACAGATGATGGTTCAGCAGGCTACCATGGTCTCGTCACTGATTGCCTGGAACAATGGCTTCACGAAAATTCAGAAACGGTTCGTGATGAAATAATTATCTATGCGTGTGGCCCTGAGGCAATGCTTTCAAAGGTGGCCAAGATAGCTGAACAAAGTGAGATCGATTGCCAGGTCAGTATGGAGCGAATGATGGCTTGCGGCTTCGGCGTTTGCCAGAGCTGCGCAGTCGAATGCAGAATACCAGAGTCAAACGAGACTGTGTATAAGCTATGCTGTGAGGATGGGCCAGTCTTCGATAGCAAAGAAGTGTTTTTTAGTTTGTAGTACGTCACTGAATGGTTTTCAAGACTATTGTTTTTATATAATATCTGAAGAATGAAAACATAAATATTTCAATCGAGAAAACAAAATGGAACGGTTTGAAAATAATGGACATGTAATAATATGGGGTGATGCTCTTGAAGTACTTTCTACCGAAATACAGGACAACACTATTGATTTAATGTTCGCTGATCCCCCTTATAACATTGGCAAGAACTTTAATGGCTTGGTTGACAAGTGGAAGTCCGATGAAGATTATCTCAAGTGGTGCTATCGCTGGCTCGATCTATGTATTAGGAAACTAAAGTCTAACGGTAGTTTTTATGTCATGACTTCAACTCAAAACGCACCGTATTTTGACATTTATCTACGAAAGCGTATGACAGTACTTTCGCGAATTGTATGGTATTACGATAGTTCAGGTGTTCAAGCAAAAAGATATTACGGTTCTTTATACGAGCCGATTCTTTTTTGTGTAAAAGACAAAAATAACTATGTATTTAATTCGGATGCCATTCTTGTTGAGGCAAAAACAGGATCTGTAAGAAAGCTGGTTGACTATCGTAAACCTATCCCAAAAGTATACAATTCAAAAAAGGTACCTGGTAATGTGTGGAAAATTCCTAGAGTTCGATATCGGATGGAAGAATATGGGTGTGCCAAGTAAAGCTAATACAGGCAAGCCGGACAATCCGGCACGGCTAA
>CAYNTC010000086.1:0-8510 GCA_964399795.1 uncultured Pirellulales bacterium
GGCAGGTTGGCTGACCACGTCGGAAATCATCATCATCCATTGCAGGCAGGTCATCGTGAATGAGCGAATAAGTATGCACCATCTCAATTGCTGCTGCTGCGATCTCAGCATTATAGTTTGTTCTGCCGTCGACTACTTCACAGCACCATAGAACCAGATCTGACCGGATCCGCTTTCCAGGCGCAAAGAGGCTGTAACTCATCGCCTGTTTAAGAGATGGGTCTATCTGAGTTTTTTCTGTCAGAAGCGTTTTTAATATCGAATCTACAAGTTGCGCTTTATCACGTAAAATGGCCCCCATATCCGAATTTATGGTCTCCATCATAGACACTATATCACCAGGTTTTCGACATCCCCCAGCTTTGCAGTTTCATTCATAAGTTTGTATTATATTTGTTTTCTTAATCTTTAACAGAAAATTATGAAAACAAATAAGATTTTGATTCTTGGCGTCACCGCATCGGGCAAAGGCACCTTAGCATTCAATCTGGCTTTATCTCTCGATGCTGAAATCGTCAGCGTCGATTCGATGAAGGTCTACCGGCGAATGGATGTCGGTACCGCCAAGCCGCCCGTACACGCACGCCAGCGAATCAAATACCACCTGATCGACATAGTTGAGCCAAGTGACTCGTTTAGCGTAGGGGCCTTTGTTAATGAGGTACAGCAAGCCATAAATCAAATAGATAACCGTGGTAAACCCATCGTCGCGGTTGGTGGGACGGCTCTTTATATAAAGGCTTTACTCTACGGTCTATTCCAAGGACCTGGAGCCGATGAGCAATTGCGGGCTGAATTGTGGGCGCGGGCAAGAGCGGAAGGTTTAGCCGAACTCCATCGAGAATTGAAAAGTATCGACCCAAGAGCCAGCAAAAACATTAGCCCCAATGACGCCAAGCGTATAGTCCGTGCTCTGGAGGTATATCGAATCACAGGCAAACCTATATCTGCTCAGCAAAAACAATGGGACGCGCCAAATGTGGCACATGACTGGACGATAATCGGCTTAAGAAGAGAAAAGGCAGAGGAGAACAAACGAATAAACGCCCGGACAAAGAAGATGATCGGAGCCGGGCTGGTGGACGAAGTCAAATCGCTGCTCTCAGAAGAAAAGCCCTTGAGCAAACAAGCCCGCTCTGCGATCGGCTATGCCGAGATAATCGATCACTTGGCTGGCCGAATGAGTTTGGAGGACGCTGTAGAGTTAATAAAGAAAAATACACGCAGATTAGCCAAGAATCAACGAACCTGGTTCAAAACCTTTAAAAACGTCAATTGGCTTGACATTAAACCTGGTGAATCGGACAAAACTGTGCTTCAACGGCTCAAAGGGCTACTTTGAAGCATCAATCTAATTGAATTCTTCACTCCAGACCGGTAAAATGGGATCCAAAGGTTCTGTGAGTTCTATAGATTGAACATTATCGGGAAGTCCAATGGCAACCAAGCTGACCATGACGGAACTCGTAGATAAATTAAATGAGATGAGAGCTCTGCCAAGAGAAACTGAATGGATCGAGTTTAAAGAGGCAAAGACAAGTTTCCATTTCGACAGGTTGGGCAAATACTTTAGTGCTTTGAGTAACGAGGCCAATCTCAAAGGTGAACCTTACGCATGGCTGATTTTTGGAGTCAGCGACAGCGACAAAAAGGTAGTTGGGACACAATACAGGCGTCAACAGAGTGAACTCGATGACCTGAAACGTGAGATAGCCAACGGTACGAATAATCGCGTTACCTTTACGAACATTCACGAAATGTCGCTGCCTAAAGGACGGATAATAATGTTTCAGATACCTGCTGCTGCTAAGGGCATTCCAACCTCATGGAAAGGCCATTATTACGGTAGAGAAGGCGAATCAATCAATGCTTTAAGCCTTCAGGAGATTGAGCAGATACGTAAGCAAGTTAAACATGATGACTGGTCGGCCCAAATCTGCCCGGAGGCCACAATTGAAGACCTCGATCCTTCGGCGGTCGCCAAGGCAAAACGAGAATACAAGGAAAAGCATCCCAATAAAGCTCTTGAAATCGATGAATGGGATAACTTGACGTTCCTCAATAAGGCTAAAGTAACCAAGCAGGGGAAAATCACCAAGGCGGCGATAATATTGCTAGGTAAAGAAGAATCGGAACATTTCATCTCTCCGTCAATAGCTAGGATTACTTGGATTCTTAGAGACTCAAATAATGGCGAGAAAGACTATAAGCACTTCGGCCCTCCGTTCATTTTGGCTGTTGAGTGTGTTTTTGCAAAAATTCGTAACCTCATGTACCGCTATCTGCCAGATGAAACTCTGTTTCCCATCGAAGTAAGCCAGTATGATCCCTGGGTAATTCGCGAGGCATTGCATAATTGCATTGCGCATCAGGATTACGAGCTGAAAGGTAAAATCAACTTGGTGGAAAAGCAAGACGAGTTGACATTTAGCAACGTTGGCACGTTTATCCCAGGGGATGTCGAGACAGTCATTAAGCAAGACGCACCCCCTGAGATTTACCGAAATTCTTTCCTTTCACACGCGATGGTGAATCTTAACATGATTGACACAATCGGTGGTGGAATAAAAAAGATGTTCAAAACACAAATGGAGAGGTTCTTTCCTTTACCAGACTACGACTTAACACAAAAAGAAAGAGTAATCGTACGGATACAAGGCAGGGTGTTGAATGAGAATTACACTAAGCTACTTATGAAAAATTCAAATATGGACCTCCCCACAGTAATCCTCTTGGATAAGGTACAGAAAAATGTCAGGCTATCTAAAAACGATTGCAGATTCCTGAGATCAAAGAACCTCATAGAGGGACGCTACCCTAATATATTTCTAGCCTCACCGGTTGCAGCAGTTGCAGGGGAAAAAGCTAAATACATAAGATATAGAGTATTTGACGACAGACACTACAAGGATATGGTAACGGACCTTATCAAGAAATTTGGATCTGCTACGAGATCCGATATTGATGATCTGTTAATAGGTAAGCTGTCAGATGCCCTCAATGACAAGCAAAAACGAAACAGGATAGCGAATCTCCTCTATGCAATGGCACACAAGGATAACACTATCGAGAACAAGGGAACGAACCGTAAACCCATGTGGGTACTCCGATCAAAGTAAGTGGCGTGAAATATGCGTAATCAGAAAAATCTATTTAGTTTTAGTTGAAGTTCATGAATTTAGTTAAACTTAGTTATACTTTTAGTTAAACGCCACCTCTGTCTATCATGTAAGTTATTTGTTTTCACGTAGTTATCTACGAGCATAGACCCTGTGTTTTGCTTACTTTTATATAAAGTATCTACAAAATAACTATACAATCTGTAGTTGTTGTTGTGCCCTAAGTACCGCAGCTGCGTCGCCCAGCATAAGCTGCCTTACCAGGCTGGCTGGAATTAATGTAACCCCCAAATTAAATACCTTCTCTTCGACCATGGAAGCCACAGCACGTGCCGACTGACGGGTAAGGCCGTGCTTGGTTACTAAGTCTTCGACTATTCGTGTCTTATTCCACCGGTACTTGCCGCCTATCTTTTCGGCCTGGCAAAGTTGCTCGGCATCGGCCAATTCTCGAATGTCTATCGAAACTACCTCAATGCGAGACCTTTTAAGCCTTCGGCTGAAATTATATTCGCTTAACGCCACAGCACAATCCTCATGACCCGTAGCTGTAAGAACCGCCTTGACTATGGAAAATATCTCACTGCTGCTTACGGTGTAGCGATTTTGTCTGCGATAAAGAAAGTATGTAACTGCCTCAGAAAGCTCTTCCGCAACGTATATATCCGGGTATCCGGCAGTACCGAGAGCGTTGCTGATAGTCCCTATCACTTTGGTGTGTAGGTACTCCTCGGCAGTTCCGTCAGCCTTTATGACCTTGAGTTGCATTAGGCTGCTTCCTTCATCGACCTTAGAAAATTTAACAACAAAACATTTTTAGTTTAAAGTAAAAAATTACAAAAGTGTAAATCTAACCTCTACAATCTTTCTTTTTCACCCCTCGCTACTGTTCAAAGAGCCTGAGTTGTTCCATAGGCTCGGCCTCAAGGATAACTCTATTGACCTCCTCGATTAATTCACCTGCGTCCTTGAACTCACGGTAGACGCTGGTAAAGCGAATATATGCAATCTTATCCACAGAGCGAAGATGCCTCATTACTCTTTCGCCAATGAAAACGGACGACACTTCCCTGTCGAACTGCCGAAAGATATCTTCCTCCGTCTTGTCGACTATCTGCTGAATCTGTTCTCCCGAGACAGGCCTTTTATAACAAGCCTTCTGCAGGCCATTGACAATTTTGTCCCTGTCATAAGGAACGCGGGATTTGTCTTTTTTGACAACATGCAGTTTGAAGCTTTCACCGGTCTTCTCATAAGTGGTAAAACGTCGTTTGCACACAAGGCACTGACGTCGGCGTCTCACTACTCTGCCGGAATCACTTGAACGTGAGTCAATAACCTTATCCCTATCTTCCTTGCAAAAGGGACATCTCACAATTCAAGTCTACCTCCTTTATTTACCAGCCTTCAGACATCTCCGCTGGCCACGCACTTTCTCAACAATTATTCAGCATAGCACCACATCTTGCCAGCTTATACATTTTACAGCCAATATATAGTATGTCAAAAAATTTATTATGGCAACTATTCTTTGTATTATGTTGGCAGGAATTAGCTTGTCGGTCCACGACAAAATGAGATGCCTCTGCAGCTACAGACTGAACTCGTGGACGGGAGAATTCCCTTTTCACAGTGTAAGTAGTCGTGCTGGTTTGAAAAAAAAAGAAACAGTCGGCGAAAGATAATGTCTATGAGGGATGAACGTCCGGGATTATTTTTTGTAAACACCTGTTTCTACAAAAAAGGCCTCTACGCGAAGAACGCAGAGGCCCACTCGGAAAGAAACTCACATAGCCCCCCCAACGGGTAATACGCAAGGTCCGGTTACGCCAATCTTCGTTTGCTCACCGAGCAACATCTCCCAGCCATATTTTTTATCCAAGGACATCTCTGTCCCGGAGCATTAAAACACGGTTTATGGTTGGATATTTCGTCGCCTTACCACTTAAAGTCTAATACAAAAAACAGGGATATGCAAATCAGGTGTCCAATTTTTTATCCTTTTGAACAGACCATAGCAATTAGCGATTCGGAAAAACATCCTCCTGTTGAAGCTGAATCTCTGTCTTGTATTGGTTCTTAAATTTGGGTTCAGATTAGATTGTCACTATATCTCTTCGATTTGGGCAGTACTTCTTAGCTTGTCAATAAATTGTTCTATAGCCTTTTGTTGTGACTGCTCTTTGAGTTCCTCACGTATCTGTTCTTTTACTTCTTCAAGGCTTAAGACAGCCTCTCCGGTTCTGTCGTACACTTTCGCTATGTGAAATCCGTAGCGCGTGCGAAAAATGTCACTTACTTGCCCCACGTCCAGATTGAAGACCACGTCTTCAAACTCTTCAGCCATTTCACCTCTAACTATATAGCCTATGTCGCCGTCGGTATCCGTATAGTCGGTGTATTTTTCTACCACCGTTTCAAAGGGCATCCCTTTTCTCAATTCATTCTGCGCTTCCCGTATCTTCTCATAGGCGCTGGCCTCGCTTGTTTGCCAGTTTACGTACTTCACGATATGAGCCACTCTGACTTGCTCAGCACTCCTAAAATTTTCTTTGTTCTCTTTATAGTATTGTCGAATCTCGGCGTTTGATGGCTTGGGCAGGTCCTTGTAGAGATCCTTAATCTTTTTCTCCAGCGCCAGGTAAACCTCTACGGCCTCTCTAAGCTTTCCCTCATTGTCGGCATAAAAGTCGTCATAGAGCTCCGCCGTAAGGCGTCCTGCGGACTGCTCACTAGCATATTGCTCCTTTAATTTCACAAGAACTAGTTCAACCTCAGATTCGGCAATGTTGCTGGTGTTTTGTTTGGCTTCTTGCCTCAGCAGGATTCTCTCGATGATGTTATCCTTGGACCAGTCAAGAAGCTGGGTCTCACGTTCTTGTATGTCCATATCGGCAAAAGCCTTTTCGTACTCAGGCCTCAACCGCTCAACTTCCTGCTGGATTGCCGTGTCCTCGATTTTTTCTCCATTTACTACTAGAGCCATCCTATGCTCCCTGAACTTTGTGCTTTATCTTTTTTCTCTGGAATGGCTAAGCCATAAAATGATTCACCTTCACGCCCTAGCTCGTGCGTAGCAGTCGGGGTCCTGAGCCAGTTTTTCCCTGGCTTCCAGCGTCATCATCCTAAAAGCAGGGTGCGTACTCTCCCACGAACGCTCGCGAAAAGAACTGCTGCGCATCTTTTCTATCTCTGGTGCAACCTCATCGAAGTAACTGCCGTAGATATGCAGCGAATCACTAATGTCAACGTATCTGCCGATATGAACGGGCTTACCAATCTTTTTAGATATTTCCTCAGCGATCATCTTCTGTAAGTCGGTCAACGCATAAACATTCATGAACCATGCCTTGTAAAGGTCTCTGCTGCGCCAATGCGTATTCATGTTAAGCGATAGCTCGCCGTTCTCACCGGCAACCAGCCTGCACCACAGCCTTTGAAGACAGGGCGGATCATCAGTTTGTGGATCGGCTGTCGGCATCCAGGTTATCGCCTGCGCCCTTCTGCTATAATGTATTTTCGATAAGTAATCGATAATGTATTGAATCTGGTTGACTTTTTTGAATGGCCTTGGTGAATGTGCGTTTCGTATCTGCTCGACAGGACAGTATGAGAACAATCGCTCATGATAAGTATAGGTCCACTTGCCCGCAGCCGGGTCGATCCAGTGGTCATGGATACCATCGACCACTTCCTGCCGGTATACTTCAAGCTCTTCAGGGCCGCCCGGAAAGTTCTTATGGATTCTCGGCTCGGAGAATGGATCTGAAATCGTAATTAGCACCGTTGCGTCTTTGCTGGGCGGATCCTCGGGCTTATCGTACTGAGTCCTGATATCCAGCCCCTCATCCCAAACCGCCAGCACAGCCTTTTCCCATGCCTCCGGCAGACATGCAGATGTTATTGAAAGCACTGGTATCGAATTGGTGGAAACTCTAATAGCCATTCAGTTTGACTCCTCGACAACCTTAGGTTTTGCTCCTGGTCTGGGCTTGGTGAATCTGCTCAAATCCAGCTCTTCCTCGGTGACTTTATATCTTTCTTGATATCGCGGCGGCATGTCCGCGAGCATCTGTTTGGCCCTATAGGCATACCAGCTATCCGGCCATTTTTGGATAATCCGCCGACAGTTGTCCACCATAAGCTTAAAACCAGTCATGGGCAACCGGCCTATACTGCGCCCCGGTACCGCTACGTTCAAGAGCCGCTCAGCTTCTATGCTATCGATTTCCGATAGTTGAGAAAAATATAAGGTGACAGGCTCGGATGGTTGTGGCTGTTGCGGAGGCTCTTCGGCTGCGCTCGGAGCGGGCTTGGTAACAGATTGCTCAGCTTTTTTTGTTTCTTGAGGGGCTTGAGGCATCTCAGCCTGAGGTTGTTGGGGCGGTTGTGCCGACTGCGGCTCCGTCAGGAACTTCTCTTTGTCGTGCTCAGCGACTTCATAGAAGGTCTTTTTCTGTGATGATTGTTCGACCGCTGATTGGCGTCTGCCGATAAACTTGCCAACGAGAACAATCGCGATAACAACGATTATCAAAACACCTGCAATTTTTAGCCAGAAAGTATTCATATCTGTTGCCACCCCCTTTCTCTTACTTACTCAAACTGACCGATTCTTTGCGTCATTCCCGCGCAGGCGGGAATCTATTAAGGTTTTTTAGAAAATTGGATTCCCGTTCCCCGGTCATAGCCGAGGACAAGTTTCACGGGAATGACAAAGGCAATATATTATTGTCAAACAGGTATTTACGTTGGTTTTCAATTAAAATCCGGTCAGTTTGAGTTACTAAAAAAACATCACTGTTGGGCAAATTAGTACACAATACTAAAAAAGCACTACGACATTATAAATACTATCACGTTAATCTTTTGGCGCAAAGCAAAATTGTTCCGACGGTAGATAAATGCCGCCCATAGCAACAATAATTTGACTTTTAGCCATGACAGCCGTAGCATAGAATAAAGCCACGGATGGACATTCAATAACAGAAACACGGTAAATAATTATGTTTACAGGAATCATAGAACAGGTTTGCACAGTCAGAGCACTCAGGCCAAACGCCGGCGGGCAACTACTAACCGTGGATTTGGACAAACTGGCTGAGGGTTGCCGTATCGGTGATAGCGTGGCAATAAATGGGGCTTGTTTGACCATTGCAAAACTCGACGGAAGTTTAGCAACCTTTGAGCTTAGTTGGGAAACACTAAAAAAGTCCACACTTGGCTGCTTGACGCTCAATGCCGAGGTCAACGTCGAGAGAGCATCCCGAAGCCAGTTCGGGAACAATAGATTTGGCGGCCACTTCGTACTGGGCCATATAGATGGCACCGCGACAATTAAAGCGGTTAAACGACTCGGTCAATTTGCCGATATAGAATTTACGGCCGAGC
>CAYNTC010000087.1:0-8482 GCA_964399795.1 uncultured Pirellulales bacterium
TAATCCGTTTAACGATAAAGACACTGTACAGATGCTTGCCGACGGCGCGGATTTTTCTGCTGATGCCGATGACAGCCACGGCTGGATATATAAGGCCGAAACAGGCGAAATACGGCCGGATAATACCGGTTCCAACAGCAGTGGCAAACCGTACTATGAATATTGATAGCGGGCTCGGGTGTCAGGGATCGGCAATAATGTTTAGTAGGTAGGGTGGGCTTTAGCCCACCAATAAGGTGATGGTGGGGCAAGCCCCACCCTACTGGTAGCGGGAGCCAAGGTTAAGGCAATAATGTTTAGCCCCCAGGCTTGTCCTGGGGGTTCCCTACATCAACGATATGCGCAAAACGCAATATGCACGACGCAAATTCGTTATACGCACGAGGAAATATGAATACCAAACATACGAGTGGCGGGTTTACTCGCCGTAGGTTTGGCGGGTTTACTCTCGCTGAGGCTATGATGGCTACTGTTGTATTGGCTATCGCAGCAGCGGGAGTTCTTTTGCCTTTTGCCAGCGGAGCAAAAGTGCGCGCGGATGGCTTGCGTCGAACCTTGGCTGCTAAGTTATCAGCCGATTTAATGGAGGAGATTGTAAATACGCCATTTGACGATATAGTAGCGACCTATAATTATTCAGAACCACAAGGGCAGGTAAAAGACGCAACCGGAACGGTGTTTACGGATCCAGCGTACGCTAAATTCAGCAGGGATGTGAGCTGCGATTACGTTTACGTCTCGCAGCAAACAGAACTTGAACAGGACCAGTGCAACTTCATTCGCGTTATTGTGCGTGTTAAATACAGCGGACGTGAAATGGTGAGCATAAATCGACTTATAGCTGAGTAAAAAAATACTAAATTCCAAGCCCTAAATACTAAACAAATTTAAATGACAAAAATACAAAATTCTAAACGAATTGTTTTGAGCATTTGAGATTAGAATTTTGATATTGTTTAGAATTTAGATATTAGGATTTTGAAAGATGCGAGATACGAGATACGAGCGACGAGCAACGAGCCACGGCTTTACGCTGGTCGAGCTTTTGGTTGCTCTAATTGTTACCAGCATAATCCTGACAGCCGTAGCTACCTTTGCCTTTGCTTTAAGTAGCGCCAACGATTCGGCAGATGACACGAGCTATAAACAGGCCCAGATACGAATTGCTACACTAAGAATTTCCGAGTTGATTCGCCACTGCAAATTGATATATGGCGCTTCCGACGATTATATTACCATTTGGAGCACAGGAAACGGAGATAATGTAGTTGACTCTAATGAACTGGTTAATATAGAAACCGGCGAAGATGCGAACTATATCCAGATTCGTGAGCCTGACACTGATCCAGCAGTTTTGATTACACAGTGCAAAGATGTGATATTTGGACTATATGACTCCAATTTTGAGGATAGCAGAGCCTCGCCTTTAAAAACTAAATATGTCAGCATTACGTTTAAGATTATCGAAAATGGCATTGAGCATTCGTATCAGATAAATAATGCGCTTCGTAGCTGGGCAGGCAATTTGCTTAACGATGAGGGCACTGCTCTGGTAGATATCGATGATGATTAGAACTGGATACCCGCTTTCGCGGGTATGACATTAGAGGAAAGTAGGGTGGGCTTTAGCCCACCGGTAAGACCAAAATGAATTAAAGATAATGGTGGGGCAAGCCCCACCCTACAAAAGATGATTAAGCAGAGAATTAAATTACGAGAAACGAGATACGAGAAACGAGATACGAATAGAGGCACAGCCTTGCTTGTCGTGCTTTTCATTGTAATGGCTATTACTATTTTATCGCTTGGCTTCTTATCTCGCAGCGATGTCGAGCTTGCCTGTGGCCAGAATATGCTCCTGCGAACACAGATGGATTATTTAGCTGAGTCAGGCCTGGAGCACGCTAAGGGACTTATTCTAAATCCACAGGATATAGACCTCGAAAGTGGAACCTTCCAGGCCACCGGCCAGCAGTTGGATCCGAATAGTAGTGACTATTACAACATCGGGGTTATCCGCGATCCGAATGACCGCTGCAATTATAATATCGATTGTAATTCCTATCGGCAAACGGACGGCGAAACAATTGGTCGCAGCAGCTTGACCGCCGAGCTTCGGCTGGACCCGTGTATTGCGTATTGGGTTGGGACCGATACTACTATCTCAGAACGCATCACGATAAATGGTGATGTTTACTGTGACGGTAATCTATCCAACAGTGGAATTATTAACGGCGACGTTTTCGCCGCAGGAAACATCTCCGGGACAAGCATCCAGGGCCTATTAAGTGAAGATTTGACCGCAGGTCCGGTTGATTGGCCATCTGTGCAGTTGAGCGACTTCATCTGGGGGTCGTACTATATCGGTTCGGATGCTTACTGGGGAGAGTATATTTCGGATTACCATCATCCGGCTGGTAATTTTACTCCCTCTACATCGAATCCCGCTGGCGTACGTTATCGTGGAGGTCTTAGCCTACAAGGCGATGTCAATATAGAGGGTACGCTTGTAGTAGGGAGTGGTGGCCTTATTGTTAAAAATACAAACAACGTTATTAGCTCAACAAAAAACTTCCCAGCACTTATTGTGGATGGTGACCTGAAAATACTTTCCGGCTTTCTCCGGATCAATGGACTTGCAATCGTTGAAGGGGAAATCTTGCTTAGCTCCAACAGCACTGAATTAACAGTTACCGGTGCTTTGTTCGTCCGCGATGGTATAAGTGAATTAGCCATGGAGTCAACAAGCGGAACAACCGGAGGCTCTTGGTATGCAAATGCAAAACTCCACTACAGTCCGACTTGGTATCCCTCTGGTGGGCCGTATGGGAGTGGTGCAATCGAATTTGACGGCGAATATGATTATGCTCAGACCTCTGATAGCCCCACCGACCTCCAGCTCATAAATGATTATACTCTCTGCGTGTGGATAAAACCCGACCCGGTGCAAAAGAGCTGGGCTGGCATATTTTCAAAGACAACTTCAGACGGTTCTACAAATCACTGGACGCTTCAGTTCGACACCAGTAATCCGCGTCAGTTAATAATTTATCATCCTGGTGATGGCAATAGGTGGAATACGGGTATTAAGCTCAACGAAATCGCAGGAAGCTGGCACCATGTAGCTATCATCCGAAATGGAGATCTGATGAGCGCATATTTAGACGGGAATCCACGCAACAGCGACACATGGGAATGCGCCCCGGGCTCCGGATACGGTCACTTCAACATTGGAGTCGATAGAACTGCCTCAGCCGATTATGTTTATCGAGGCTTAATCGATGATATTCGTATTTACAATCAGGCAAATGATCCTAATGACATATATCCGCAGAATGAAGACCTGATCGGGCACTATAGTTTTGATGGTAATGGTGCTCTTGTTTCAATAACCGCAGATCCTGCAACGTCTGCGATTGAGGTCTGGCCCAGTCCGGATGCGCGCCAGAGATGGTCGCAGGCCGCCGGAGCATTTTTTAGAAGTATCAAAAGACCACAATAGACGCACTTAAAACGCTGCATTTGAAAATTGCAGCAGAGGTCGCTTATCGGCCTTTACAACGAATAAAAAGAAAAATCTAATATGCGTCTGTTGCACCAACAATACACTGCGAATTCGTCTAAACGCTAACGTTGTGCAGTTGTGTTTTTCAACCCTATTTGCTGATTGTACCAATTGTGTTGGCCTTAACTGTGGAGAGTATGAGATTTGACATTTGTATCGCTTTGTCTACGTCTGAAATAGCTATGTTGAATGACCGAAAACAACCTGTCTTTATCGTTTTCCCATGCTGTCGAATTCGATATTTCGGACTGCCTTCAAAGCCTGCTTGCTGGTAGGTAAAGGTAAGTCTCAAATAAGCCGAAAAGACAACGGAGGTAGGGCTAATGATGTACTATAACTCTAACACAAAACACTCGGTAGCGGCTCAGCATTATTGGTGTCTTGATGGCACTGAATGCACGCTTTTCCCAAATCAACTTACTTGGAGCGTGCCTTCAAAAGCCTGTTATAAATTTACCTCTCTTTTACAGGATTATTGCTCCAGAGGCTTCACGCTCATAGAGATACTGATCGTAGTCGTCATAATCGCGATAGCAGCGATGATGGTTGTACCAATGATGTCGTCCGCAGCTTCCTTGCAGATACGCGCTGCGGCAAATATGGTCGCGGCTGATCTGGAATATGCTAAAAGTCTTGCAATCAGCAGGGGCCAATATATTTCTGTTGTTTTCGATAAAACAACAGAGAGCTACCAGATAGAGGATCAGAATGGAGATGTTGTGCCGCATCCTGTAAAAAAGGGATTCAATTATATTGTGAATTTCCAAAATGACAGCAGACTGGACAGAGTCAACATAGTCGATGCCGATTTTGACTCTGACCCCAGCCGGACGATTACATTTGATTATCTTGGTAGCCCTTATAGTGGTAGTGGGGCAGGAATTTCAAACCTACTTAACAAAGGTGATATCAGCCTACAAGCTGACTCGCTCACTAAGACGGTCACCGTCGAGCCTGTCACAGGATATATATCGATCTCGGACTAAACAGGTACAAACCAGATGATAAGCTGGAAATTGAAAACCCGAAGTGTACAGCCGATAGGCTTGGACATTGGTCATAACTCCATCAAGATGCTCCAGTTGGCGATCAAAGATGGACACATAAGTGTTCTGGCCGCAGAAAAGGCAGCTATTGATCCTGACATAAATGGTGATTGGGAGCAGAGAGGGCGCTTTGTGGTTCTTACGTTAAAGCAAATGCTAACCGAAGGCAGCTTCCATGGAAGAAATGTTGTTTCCTGTTTACCGAATGATGCGTTGAAAATGACATCACTGCGGCTCGCTGAAACGGAAACTGATCAGATCGAGCAAATCCTGCAGAAGGAAGCTGCACAGCGTTTTGGACTGGATCCGGAAAAGGATACCATAAAACATGTCCTTGCTGGCAATGTCCGTCAGGGCGACGAGGTCAAGACAGAGCTGATTCTTTTTACTGCAGACAGTCGAACCATAAAAACTCATATCGGCATGCTTGAGGAATCCGGACTAACGCCTGTAGGCATAGATGTGGTCCCTTGTGCTCTGTTTAGAAATTTTGAGAGGTTAATGCGCCGTCAGGAGGACAAAGAGCGCACGGTAATCTTTGTAGATGTCGGAGGAAAATTCACAACCGTGGTCTTTGGCCGGGGCAGTGATATTTGCTTTGTCAAGCAGATACCTATCGGCGCTGAGAATTTCAATCAGCAGGTCGCAGCAAGGTTAGGCATCAATCCTAAAGAGGCCGAAATGTTGCGCCTTAAGTTGCAATTGGAAAAAGTGCAGCAGTCTGAGTCTGTACCTGAAACTTTTAACCAAAGCCCCTCGGCCCAAAATGGTCAGTCCACCAGCGGACAGCAATCACAAACCGATTCCTTTGATTCGTCAATACGTCAATTGATGGTTGATGCTATTTGTTCGGTCGCCGAACAGCTCGCAAAAGAGGTATCGTTGTGTTTTCGTTACTACACTGTCACATTCAGAGGCAGGCGTGTCGAGAAAGTGATTCTCGCGGGGGGAGGTGCCAACGAGAACATCTTGCTGGATGTTTTAAGGCGCCAATTGGCTCTCGAAGTTGAGGTAGCTGAGCCTTTGAGAGGCTTTGATCTAATGAACATGAATATTGATAGTGACAGGCGGGGCTTGTTCTGTGATTGGGCAGTTGCCGTCGGACTTAGTCTCAAAGGTTGGAGTGGAACTCCAGCTCAGGAGCCGGCAATTGTTGGTTCCACCGGGTTCGTTAAGGAGCTCGAATGACCATGAAGGAAATTGATTTTCTTCCACAGTGGTATGTAGAAAGCAGGCGACGCCAAATAAACGTGCGCAGGCAATACATCGCCTTGGCAGCCATATTCAGTGTGATGATGATGTTCAATGCAATTGCTACACATTCGATCTCAAGAGCCACCGTTGAGCTTGCCCAGACCGAACCGAAGCGGGTACAAGCCGAGAGTGTATCTCTTGAGTTCGCAAAGATAAGAAACCAGGTGGCACAACTACAGAAGAAAGCACAATCCATAGAGAGGATTAACTCCAAGATAGATGTGGCAAGTGTCTTGGCGGAGATGAGCTATTTGATCGACGAGAGTATTGTGCTGCGAGATGTGGAGTTTATCGCCGAAAAGTGCGTAGACAAACAGGAAAGAAATTCAAAAACAACCTCTGCTGTAAGAGTTGCTGGAAAGGGTTCTAAGGATAATCGTGGACTACCTCTGGGAGACGTCAAATTCAAAATTGTGATAGCTGGAATAGCAGCCGATGCAGCCGACGTGGCAGCGCTAGTGTGCAAGTTGGAAGATTCGACATATTTTCATCTGGTCTATCCGTCATTCTCGAAGAATACCAAGATACGTATCTCAGATAACAGCCAAAGAGGGTCAGCAAAATCTGCTACCTTACCTCCGCAAGGCGATGATCAGATTCAGGTAGCAGAGTTTGAGATCAGTTGTTATTTAGCAAATTACAACCAAGTGACTGTTGGCGGTTGATATTAACGGGATATTTGATGCGATTGTTTGGAAAGAGAAATCAGGTATTGATTCTTATTGTTACTGCGATGTTGGTCGCGGATTTTGTGCTTTTTGGATATCTGCCTTCGCACAGGAGGATGAAGTCGGTGAAACAAGCTAAAACTAAACAGATGCAGATTATTGCCAAGGCTTCAGCCGAAAGCAGGCAGCTTACAGGTCTCAAGCAACAACTACAGAAACTGCAGAATACTGTCGCGGACTTCAAGCTAAATGTGCCCACTCAGAGAGATATAGGTATTTTTTTGCAGCAGATAGCCAATCTTATGACCGAGTGCAGTCTGACCGAACAATTGGTTGCTCCGGGAAAGGAACTGAAAGCCGACGCATTGAACTGCATACCGGTCGAAATGAAATGCGAAGGCAAGTTAGCACAGATATTCCGTTTCTATCAACGACTACAGGAATCAGGTAGGCTCGTTCGTATCGAGAGAATAAAGTTAACGAACAACACTGATCTAACGGGCGATGTCACAATGCAAACGCAGGCTGTTATCTATTATAGGACAGGTGCGGAATCGGATAATAAGAAGGATTGAACCGGCTGGGGTTGAATAAACATGAAAAGAAACCTGGTCAATGCCACTGCGGGAATCAATAGACTTTATGGGCAGGTTACCGCTGATAAGAAAAAGGCTGTTTTAGCCTTGTCCTTGATCATTGTTATGTTGGTCATGTGGTTCAAAGTATTCAGTGGAAAGAAGCCGAATGCAGCAGAAGCCAAGTCTAAAACCAAGCAGGATACCAGTAAGGACCAGTCTGGACCTAAGGTGAAAATATCTTTTATAGAGTTGCCAAAGGTTCCAGGCCGCAATGATGTTATTAAAAATGACTTTTTTACTTTATATAGCTGGCAATCCTTTATCAAAAGCGAAGAAGGTAAGAATTTGAATAGTATTCAAGAAGTGGGTGTTTTTACAAAAAATGGTAACAAAGAAGTAATTACTCGTGTCGCCCAGAATCTCAAGCTGGAGGCAATATTTTTAGCTGATAATCCACAAGCCTTCATAAACGACAAGCTTTTGTCCCTGAGTGATAAGCTGCTCATTAGGAACGCAGGCGGCACCTACGAATTTGAAGTGATTGGAATTTATGAGGACTTTGTGTTGTTAAGATGCGGCAAAGCCCAAATAACGCTCAAATTGGTACAGGCGATAGATGTAGCTGATTAAAACTCTGTGCGTGTGAGGGCCTATCTCGCGGTCTCTTGCAGCATAGGCCAGTCAAAAAGAGAGGAGTGAATTTATGTATTACCATTCTATTTCAAATATGATGTCCCACTTAAAGTTTACGCAGAAGCTATGTCCTGATGGAACGTGGACTAAACAAAGCAAAGGCACGATGCATATTTTGCGCAACCTGTTCGTATGGGCTTTTGTACTGCTTATACCGACAGCCGTTATCGCTGTTGGTGCTGAATCGACTCCTTTGGACGCTGGCTCCGAGGCCTTAGCCGGCTCAGCAGAAGAGTCCATAGCCGAACAAGAACAGGTCCCGCTAACGGGTAAGCTAAAGTACATTGGTTTTGAGAAGGATAAAAGCATCAGAGAAGGTCTGCATGTACTGGCGGCACGATTCAAAAAGAACATTGTGCCTTCATCGAAGGTCGATGGACCATTAAATGTTACCAGTCTCTACGATGTCACATTTAAGCAGGCGCTGGAGGCCATTTTAGGGAATGACTTCAAATACGAACAGGACGGCAATTTCATTAAGGTATATACAGCCGAGGAATACAAAAAGATAAAGGAGGATCCGGCGCGGATGGTTCATAAGGTTATTACGCTGTACTATATTACAGCCGAGGAAGCATCGAAGCTAATAAAGCCAGTGCTTAGTAGTTCGGCGAAGATCGAAGAGACCACTTCTGCGCAGAAAAGCATCTCTGCTGGTGGTGGTGATTCCAGTGGTGG
>CAYNTC010000088.1:0-8477 GCA_964399795.1 uncultured Pirellulales bacterium
AGATAAAGGTGGCGGAAATAGATATTCCGGTGGCACATAGCCCTGCATTTGAAGGCGAGCGTATCCGCAAGGAAGAGATGCACTGTGAGTTTGGGGGTCAGCGGACGCCTGCATTTGAATGGCTTAGGATGCGGGATATGACCGAGATCGAAGATGGCAAAGTAGAAGTAGAAGGGCTGGATGCCGATTCGATTGAGGAGGGAGGAAGACTGCCACTGGGTATTGTTGCAGAGGTGGCAGGAAGAAAAATGCAGCCGGATTTTGAGCCGGTGCTGGAGCGACAGGTGCACACGTTTATGAATGAGGCACAGGGACTATGGCATATGGGCCAGCGGGACATAAGCTGGATAAGAATCTCCAAGGATGCCTTCAAAGCAGGGTTCAGACTTGAGCATATCGGCAAGCTCCTGCACGCGATGTATCATGAGCAGTATTCAAATATTTTAGATAAGGTGCAGGTTAAGATTTTAACTGATGAGCGGAAGGTTGTAGAACTTCGTGAGACGGCCCGCAAGGTATTCGCCGAGCGTGATAAACGTATTGCGGGCATGACCGATGAAGATGTGGATACTTTTTACTCCTGCACGCTTTGTCAAAGTTTCGCTCCGAACCATGTCTGTGTAGTTTCGCCGGAACGGCCTGGTTTGTGCGGTGCTTATAGCTGGCTGGACTGCCGGGCCGCGTACGAGATAATTCCAACCGGGCCAAACCAGCCCATATCGAAAGGTAAGTGCATTGAGCAAACCATCGGTCAGTGGGACAAAGTAAATGCATTCGTCCTCAAGGCCAGCGGCGGTAACATCGAGCGGATGAGCCAGTACAGTATGATTACCGATCCCATGACGTCGTGCGGCTGCTTTGAATGTATCGCTGCAGTGCTGCCGTCGACCGGCGGTATAATGATTGTCAACAGAGAGTTTCCCGATATGACACCGTGCGGGATGAAGTTTTCCACACTTGCCGGAACGGTAGGCGGTGGACAGCAAACGCCAGGATTCATCGGGCATTCAAAGCACTACATCAACTCGAGAAAGTTTATAGCCGCCGAAGGTGGAATCAAGCGGATTGTATGGATGCCTACGATATTAAAAGAGGAAATCAAAGATACTTTCATCAAAAGAACAAAGGAACTTGAACTTGGCGGAGAAGATTTTATTGACAAGATTGCCGACGAGACGAGCGCAACAACTGAGGAAGAAGTTCTGGGATTTATCACCAAAAGCGAACACCCGGTGCTGAGTATGGAGCCGATGTTCTGATGATAGTCATTAATCCATGAATGGCTTAGCCATGAATTTATTGGATAGAGGAAGAATGTATGGCACTGACAGGATTAGAAATATTTAAGCTATTGCCAAAAACGAATTGTAAAAAATGCGGCATGCCTACATGTTTGGCCTTTGCTATGGCGCTTGCCCAGAAACGTGCAAAGCTCGAAGACTGTCCGGATGTTTCTAAAGAAGCGAAGGAGAAACTTGCATCGGCAGCAGCGCCGCCGATGAGAAAGGTTGTATTTGGAAGCGGCGACAATCAGGTGCAAATTGGGATGGAGACGGTGCTGTTTAGACATGAGGAGAAATTTCATAATCCTACGGTGGTGGCTGTGACTATTTCGGATAAGCTGGCCGGCGAGCAACTCAAAAAGCGCATTGAGTCGATAAATGGGCTACAATTTGAAAGAGTTGGGACCAAGATCGGAGTCAAGGCCATCGCAATTGTCAACGATAGCGGCTCATCTGGAAAGTTTGAGCAGGTTTGCGCAACGGTTAAGGACAGCAGTGAATTAGCTTTGATCTTGTTGACAGAATCGGCAGAGGCATTGGCTGCGGCTGCGGCCAAGGCGAAGGAATCTGTGCCGTTACTTGGTAACGCGACGGCTGAGACTGCGCAGGCGATGGCCAAGATTGCCAAGGAAAATGGCTGTCCACTTGTGGCAAAAGCCGGCTCAATTGAAGAGCTTGCGGAGTTGACAGAGAAAATAAAATCCGAGGGAGTCGAGGACATAGTATTAACGCTTGATGCCGCCGGCTTACAGGAACAATTGTATGGTTTGTCGAAGATGCGTGCTCTGGGGCTAAAGAAGGTTTTCAGGCCTTTAGGTTATCCGACCATATCGTTGGTGAGTGGTGACGAAGCAGAACAGCAAGCGGCTATGAGCGTAAGTCTCCTCTGCAAATATTCGAGCATTGTGGTAGTGGACACCGTTGAGCCTTATGCGCTGCTGCCTGTGTTGACCGGTGTAATGAACATATTCAGCGATCCGCAGAAACCTGTGCAGGTTGAGCCAAAGGTGTATGCTATCGGTGAACCTGGTGAGGATGCGCCGGTAATGTTTACAACGAATTTTTCGCTGACGTACTACACCGTTGAGTCGGATGTTGAAGCAAGCAGAGTACCGAGTTATATCCTCGTTGTTGATACGGAAGGCACCAGTGTGCTCACGGCTTACTCGGGGGACAAGCTCAATGAAAAAACCGTAGCCGATGCCATGACCAAGCATGGTGTGGAGAAGCTGGTTAAGCATCGTAAGATAATAATTCCGGGCTATGTGGCGGTTATGAGTGGCAAGCTCGAAGAGGCGACGAACTGGGATGTAATGGTCGGACCGAGAGAGTGTTCGATGCTGCCTAAGTACCTTCGCGAGGTCTGGAACTGATTCATCGTGCGTTATGCGTATTGCGTTGTGCGTGAAGGACTGATGCGATACGTCATAAGCAATAAGCAGTACAATATACGCAATACATGAAATGCCAGAGAGCAAGAAGAAAAAATGTATAATCCGGTTTGAGCCGAGCGGGCTTAGGACTGAAGTTCCACAAGGAACTGTTCTTCTTGAGGCTGCCCATAAAGCCGGTATATATCTGAGCAGCATTTGTGGAGGAGACGGATATTGCGGCAAATGCAAAGTGGTCATCGACGAGGGGCAATTTGAAAGTCGGCCTACCACTTTACTTACACCCAATGAAATACGTGAGAATTTTGTTTTGGCCTGTCAGACCAAAGTCCTGTCGGATATGACCGTCACGGTGCCAAAGTTTCACAGCCTTGAGACGAGCCAGATACTTATGGACACCGATGCTCACAGATTCAGTGAGCTTGTCCCCAAGGGGCTTGTCCCCAAGGGACTTGCCCCTAAGGGGCTTGCAGCCGAGCTTGGAGAGGGCATATTCAAATTTGATCCTTTGGTTCAAAAGATTTTTGTTGAGATGTCACCGCCAACAGTGAGCGACCATACGGCGGACCACGAGCGTCTTTACTTAGCTATACGTGAGCAGATCGATGCTCCTATCATGCAAACGGGCTATCGCATTCTGCAGAAACTACCGGAAGTGATGCAGAGTTCCGGCTACAAGGTTACGGCTACTGTGGGTCGCAGGGGCGAGACTACAGAGGTCATCGAGGTTGAGCCAGGAGATAGACGCTCCAAGAATTTTGCGGTCGCGGTTGATTTAGGTACTACGACTGTGGTTGCGCATCTTGTCGACCTTACAAGTGCCAGGACTGTGGATGCTGAAGCCACATACAACAGCCAGATCAATTTTGGGGAGGATTATATTCGGCGGATTATTTATGCTGAGCAGAACGATGCGTTTGACGAAATGCAAAGTCGTATCGTGCATGATGTGAATAATCTAATTGTGACACTTGCAGAAAGGCAGAAGGTTGATTTGCAAGACATAAACGCCGTGGTCTGTTCCGGCAATACGGCGATGGCGCATTTTCTTCTGAATCTTGACCCGACACGAATTCGAAGGGAACCATATATAGCGACAGCAGGTTTTGTGCCACCAATACGTGCGGCTGAAGCTGGCGTTCAGATTAACAAGCGCGGGCTGTTTTATTGTCTGCCCAGTGTTGCTGCTTACATAGGTAGCGACATCGTGGCAGGTGTATTAACTACACGCCTTCATACTAAAAAAGGTATTTCACTTTTTGTGGATATTGGTACGAATGGTGAGGTAGTCCTTGGTAACAAAGACTGGCTGGTTTGTGCATCAAGCTCGGCAGGGCCGGCTTTTGAAGGCAGCGGAGTCAAGCATGGCATGAGGGCGGGAGCTGGTGCCATCGAGAAATTCGCTATTCTTGAGGATAACTCTGTGCAATTCAGAACGATTGGCAATAAACATCCGGTCGGCATTTGTGGGTCGGGTTTGTTAGATACGCTTGCCGAGCTTTTCACGCATGGTATTATTGATCGGACCGGTCGGTTCAATGTTGATGAACAGGCGCGGGTAACTGAAGGTGACGAAGGGCTGCAATTTCAAATAGCTGCGCCTGATGACGGTCACCAGCAGATAGTGATTACTCAAGCGGATATAGACAATCTGGTTCGTTCAAAGGCGGGAGTTTTTGCGGCGATTCGAGTGCTCATGGAATCCACGCAAACGAAAGTGGATGACCTTGAGGCGATTTATCTGGCCGGCGGTTTTGGCAATTTCCTGGATGTACGTCAGGCTGTTACTATCGGAATGCTTCCTGATGTGCCATTGGACAAGATACGGTTTGTGGGAAACACCTCGATTGTGGGAGCGAAGACAGTACTTCTAAGTAGAAAGGCCTTAAAAACAGCCGAGCAAATTGCCGAGAGTATGACGTATTTCGATTTGATGAGTCATACGGGTTACATGGATGAATTTATCAGGGCGAATTTCCTGCCACATACGGATCTGTCGCTTTTCCCGTCGGTTGCCAAAAGCGTTGTGGGTGGTGTGTGAAGGATGTGAAGACTTATGCTGTTAGTGAGAGAGTAGATAATACCAATTGTGCTTGATATTTGCGCCTTTGTCATTTCGACCGTAGGGTTGCGAAGCAATCCGACGTGGAGAAATCTGGTTTAGATGTAGGGTGGGCTTTAGCCCACCGATAAAATAACGGTGGGGCAAGCCCCACCCTACATGGCTTGTGTTTTTAGAGAGTGTATGAAACGATGGCAACAACGATTGCGATAAGCGGTAAGGGTGGCTCTGGAAAGACGACGGTTGCTTCTATGATTATTCGGGCACTTTTAGAGCAAACTGGCAAGGTTAGTGTGCTTGCGGTTGACGCTGATCCTAATTCATGTCTGGCTCTTGCTTTGGGCGTTGAGCCGAGCGGCACGATTGCCGAGATACGTGAGAAGGCACGGAGTAAGTCGCCGAGTGCTTCCGGTATGGATAAGCTAAGGACGTTTGAGTACGGGATTCAGCAGGCGATTACGGAGGCCAAAGGATTTGATTTACTTGTTATGGGTAGGCCTGAAGGGCCTGACTGCTACTGTGCGGTAAACAATATGCTGCGACGGTTCCTTGACAGACTTAGCTCGCAGTATCAGTTTGTAGTGATAGATAATGAGGCGGGGATGGAGCATTTGTCCCGCAGGACTACGAATAATGTTGATTTGCTTTGTATCGTTGCCGAGCCAACACCTCTTGGCCGTATTACAACCCAGAGAATCGTTGAGCTTGCTGGGAAGTTGCCAATAGCAGTGAAAGAGATAGGCGTGGTTTTCAATAGAACCAAGGATGTTGGACATCCTGGGCCCCAGTTAGATCAAATTGAAGTTTTTGGGTATATACCCGAGGACAAAGAAGTTCTGGATGTGTCAATGAATATAAAAAGTATTTTTGAACTTAGCATGAATAATCCGGCGTTTATAGCTATTCAAACAATGCTTGAACAAAAACTCGGCAAGCTTCAAATTGGAAAGTGAGAACGGAAAGAGTTATGGAAATAGATGTTTTCTGGAGGATAGCAAATGCCAGTTCCTGAAATAGCAGAAAGCTACACCGGCTCGGTGAATCTTGTAACGCTGGGGGCAACAAAAGAGCAGGGCGGCACGCGAAGCTCGACAGTGACGGTGGGCGGAGCAAGGAATGTTGTCTACGGTGGCTCACCAGGGCAGACTGGGCAGAAGCCGGTTATTGCTATGGATGTTCTTGATGCAAAGCCGGACGACTGGCCCGAAGTGCTTATCGAGCCTTATAAAGACGTACTCGACAGCCCAGCGGACTGGGCCAAAAAGTGTGTTGAGGAATTCGGAGCCGAGCTGATTTGCGTCAAGTTCGAGGGCATTCACCCGGATAAGGCTGACAGGGATTCTGAACATGCCGTCAAGGTAACAGAGCAGGTGCTTAAAGCTGTGAATGTACCATTAGTGCTATGGGGATGCGGCAACGACGAGAAGGACAATGAGGTTATGACAAAAGTAAGTGGTGCGGCGAAGGGCGAGAAGTGCTTAATAGGCAGTGTCACTGAGGATAACTACAAGTCACTAACTGCGATTGCTCTTGCTGATAATCATTTTCTTATTACTGAGGCACCGCTGGATATTAATATTGCCAAGCAGGTTAACATTTTGGTTGCGGATATGGGCTTTCCATTGGAGCGGATAGTGACATTTCAATCAACAGGTGCGTTGGGTTACGGCATCGAGTATGCGTATTCGATTCAGGAACGTCAGCGTTTAGCAGCGCTTAGCGGGGATAAAATGATGGCGATGCCGGCGATTTGTGATGTGGGTTATGAATCCTGGCGGGCTAAAGAGGCGAAGCTTGTCGATGCGCCCGGCTGGGGAGATGTGAAAGGGCGCGGGCCGATGTGGGAGGCAGCTACTGCTGTATGCTTGCTACAGTCGGGTGTTGATATAATCCGTATGCGTCATCCAAAAGCAGTAGCGACAGTAAAGAACTTCATTGATCAGGTGTGGAAGAGTTGATGTGAAGGTGAGTGAATGCGTAAAGGCGTAAATGCGTTTGCACATATTGAATAGGTAAGGGAAAATCATGATATTGATTGCAGAGCGAATCAACGGAATGTTTACAAACGTCAAGCAGGCTATCGCGGATAAAGATAAAAAGGTTATTCAGGAACTGGCTAAAAAGCAAAGCGATGCGGGTGCTGCGTACCTCGATGTGAATGTTGGCACTGCTGCGGCAGACCAGGAAGGTACGATGCAATGGCTGGTGGAGACGATACAGGAAACCTGTTCGACGCCTTTGTGTCTTGATTCACAGAAGCCGGTTGTTATCGCAGCGGGATTGAAAGTCATCAATGCGGAAAATGGCGTCATATTAAATTCCACTCCTTTGAATAAAAAAAGTGATGAGGAGATTTTCGATAAGTACGTAGAGATGGCAAACAATGCTGGGCCAAAAGCGAGTATCATTGCTCTTACGATGGATAAAAATGGTGTGCCCCAGGATGTTGATACGCGTGTTGCCGTTGCTGCGGAGATTGTATCAAAGGCGATGGAGAAAGGATTCGATCCGCAGCGGATATTTATTGACCCAATTATTTTACCGGTTAAGGTTCCTAATGCCCAGGTTCAGCCGGGCAATATCTTAACGGCAATGGACCAGATCAGATTTCTGTCTGAACCGCCTCCTCACATGACAATTGGCCTATCCAATCTTTCTCAGGGAGCGACTGAAAGAAGCTTGATAAACCGTGTGTTTTTAGCGATAGCGATTTCGCGTGGTCTTGATTCAGCTATTGTTGACGTCTTTGATCGGGACTTGATAAATGTAGTGGCAACCGCTGAAATGCTTATGAACAAGCAGATATACTCTGACTCATTTCTGAAGGTTTACACCTGATAGGCTCCGCCGCAAGGCGTCCTGTGGACCACGGGCGCCATTTGGTTCGACCACTAAGCGGAGTATTATCAGATTTATAAGCCTATGGCTTAATCAGTATTTGAATTGTTGAGGAACGAGCAGTCGATATTGTTGACGAGAATGAGGAATAATTTATGAAGCTTGACCCTACAAAGATGAAAGACTGGCAGATTGCAGAAGCTGCCGAAGAAGAAATGAAGCCCGTCAAGCAGTTGGCTAACGAGATGGGTTTGAAAGAAGATGAAATTATACCAATGGGGCGGAAGCTGGCAAAGGTTGATTGTCAAATGGCCCTTGGCAGGCTGAAGGATGCTCCGACAGCAAAGTATATTGATGTTACAGCTATCACGCCTACCCCATTAGGAGAGGGTAAGACTACGACTGCAATTGGTCTCATAGAGGGTTTGGGCAAGATAGGAAAACGTGTTGTTGGGGCGATACGTCAGCCGAGCGGAGGGCCAACTTTCAATATCAAGGGTTCTGCGGCAGGGGGAGGTCTGGCACAGTGTATTCCTTTAACACCGTTTTCCATACGTTTGACCGGTGACATCGATTGTATTACTAATGCCCACAACCTTGCTATGGTTGCGCTTACTTCGCGAATGCAGCATGAGCGAAATTATGATGATGCACGCCTGGCGAAGAGCGATTTGAAGCGGCTGGATATTG
This sequence comes from uncultured Pirellulales bacterium, assembly GCA_964399795.1. Lineage (GTDB taxonomy): Bacteria > Planctomycetota > Phycisphaerae > Sedimentisphaerales > Anaerobacaceae > CAYNTC01. Next base: position 8,265 of record CAYNTC010000088.1, read on the forward strand.
ATCCGGAGCGTGTTCAGATGTCGTGGGCGATGGATTTCTGCGCGCAGGCTCTGCGGAATATCCGGATTGGGCGCGGCGGGAAGATGGACGGCTATGAGATGGATTCCGGCTTTCAAATAACTGTCTCGAGCGAGATTATGGCAATACTATCGGTTGCGAAGGACTTAAAAGATCTTCGTGAACGCATTTCAAAAATAGTCGTAGCTTATGATA
>CAYNTC010000089.1:0-8471 GCA_964399795.1 uncultured Pirellulales bacterium
GACTGTCGGTCACTTCTTGTTCACGTTGTTCCCGCAGAATGATACCATCAATATCCAATTTAAGCAGTTGCTTTAATCTTGCTTTTTTGTTGCTGGAACCCCAGTAAAATGGAGCCTGCCTATAGAATATCCAAGGTCCATGTGCACGAGAGTACTTCGCTATTCCACACAGGATTGACCGACCGTATTTTCTTGAGGTCTCCATCATCAATAATACTTTGCGCTTTTCTTGCACGTTTTGCCCTAGTCAACTTTAAATTAATGATTGAGAATAGTCTCGTGTGCGGCGAAGATCAGCATTTTAACTATATTCGGACAGATGTCATTTTCTGAATTTCCGACAATAATCAACACAAGCGTCTCTTCGGAGACGGGCGTCATACCTAACATACCCTGCAATGAGTATTTCATATCCATTTACATAATATCTATTTAACAAATCCGAGTTTACCAGGCAGCCACATAGATATTTCAGGCACAAATGTACAAATCAAGAGCGTAATTATCATTGCGACAAAAAAGGGCAGAATATGACGCATTATTTTGGTTACTGTAGTTTGCACAACGCTGCAACCGAGGAAAAGGCACGTCCCGACCGGCGGTGTACAAAGTCCTATACACAAATTCATTATGATAATGATGCCAAAATGCAAGGGATGTATGCCAAGTTTCTCTACGATAGGCAAAAAAATAGGGGTGAAAATCAAAATGGCAGGTGTCATGTCCATAAATGTCCCCACTGCCAGCAGGATGGCATTAATCATCAGTAGAAGAAGGACTTTATTACTTGTAGTATTCAACAATGCCTCGCTTATATCCTGTGGAATATTTTCCGAAGCCATAACCCACGACATTGCCATACTCGTTCCTATCAGCAGGAAAACGACGGACGTGGTGACACCGCACTGAAGCAGTATCTTTGGAATGTCTTTGATTTTCACTTCGCGATAGACGACAACCGCAAGGAAGAATGAGTAAAGAACCGCAACCGCTGAAGCCTCTGTGGGCGTGAACCATCCCAAAAGTATTCCGCCGATTACGATAATAACCATAAGCAGCGGCGGTACTGCTTTGAAGAACCGTAGTATGCCCTCTTTGATAGCAACGGTTTCTCCTTTACCGTAATTATGAATAATGGATATAACTGCGCTGACTAAAATCAGTGACATACCCATTAGAAAGCCTGGCAGGAAACCTGCCATAAATATCGCTGCAATTGAAACAATCCCACCTGTCGCAAGCGAATAGACAATCATTACATTGCTCGGCGGAATCAAAAGACCTGTTGTTGCTGCTGTTATAGTCACCGATGCATTGAAATCTCTATTGTAACCCATCTTATTCATAATTGGAACCATAAATCCGCCAACCCCTGAGACCGCAGCAGTGGCTGAGCCGGATATCGCGCCGAAAAGCATACAGGTTAGTACATTTACGAAAGCAAGCCCTCCGCGAAACCGGCCGACCAGCACGTTAGCAAAATCAATCAGCCTGCGAGCAATGCCTCCGTGCCCCATCAATACGCCTGATAAGATAAAAAACGGTATTGCCAAAAGCGCGAAACTGTCGATTCCCGTAGCTATCTTGTGTGCCACTGCCACGAATGCCGGCAGATCGCCCATAACCAAAAACGCCAGAACTGTTGAGATACCCATACAAAACGCTACAGGCACATTTAAAAGAAGCAATATAATAAAGCTGACAACCAACACTAATATGGGTAAGTCCACTCTAACATCCTTTCATATTTCCTGAACTTTATATCGTCGAGACCTGTCATCTTTGCTGCTCTCAGTCAATCCCCTCCTCTACGTGTGGAGTTTGTATGTGTGAGGCAGGACCGCCTTTAATCGATTCCGCCACTCTCTCGAACAGGTCAATAACTGAATACAGCACAAGAAAGAATCCGCTGATTGGTACCGCCAGATATACATAACCGACCTTAATTCCCAGAGCTGGTGATAGCTGCTTCAGCTTCAAAGTGCTGGTGACAAGGTCAATTCCGCCGAGGACCATGACAGTAAAAGAAAAAATTGATATGCACAAAAAAACGAAGATTTCTGTATAAAGTCTTTTCTTGGGCGAGAGCTTGCTTACGAAGTAGTCAATGCCCAGATGCGCACCGCGATTTAGTGCCACTGCTGCCCCAAGAAGCGAAACCCAGATGAGCAAAAATACTGCCAGCTCTTCCGACCAGGTGCTGGGGTCCTTCAGAATGAAGCGAGTAAAAACCTGCCACGAAACATCCACTACCAGTACGGCTACGACCACTATCACAAGCAACTCAAGCGAGCGGTCCAGTAACTTTTTTATCGATTTGAACACTGTTATTGCACCTCCTGAATTTGTTTAATCAATTCACCAATGTCGGTGCCCTCGAATTCTTCCCACACACTTCTGACGGAAGCCTTGAAAGGTTCCTTATCCGGATAGCTGACCTGAACGCCGGCTTCTTTAACTATTTTCAAATCGCTTTCTTCAGCTTCGGCCCATATCTTACGCTGGTATTCGACAGACTCGTCCACCGATTCCTGTAATATCTGCTGAAACTCAGGTGAAAGACTATCCCAGACCTTTGTGCTGATTATCAGTATGTCAGGCAACCTTGTGTGCTCGTCGAGTATATAGTAGTTACACACCTCGTAATGCCGAGAAGTGCGAAACGATGGCGGGTTATTTTCCGCTGCGTCAACAACACCCTGGTCAAGCGAAGTATAAAGTTCGCCCCACGGAATTGGTGTTGGCGAACCACCCATAGCTTCGACCATCTTCATAGACATCACGCTGTTCATAACCCTTATTTTCAAACCCTTTAAATCCTCGGGGCTTTTAATTTCCTTCTTTGCATAAAAACTTCTCGCTCCTGCGTCATAGTAACACAAGCCGCGAAGACCTTTGCTTCGACCTGCCAACAGTAACTCTCTGCCTATATGTCCATTCAGCACCTTCCAGTAGTGCTCCGAATCTCTGAAAAGATAAGGAATGCCAAATATTTTCATCTTCGGCACAAATCCTTCCATTACTGCTGTTGATGTCTTGGTCACCGCCATATAGCCAAGCTGCAGTGCCTCTATACATTCCTTTTCATTACCGAGCTGCTCATTGGGAAAAACCTCGACCTTCATCCGCCCCTGTGACTTCTCCGCGACTTTCTCGGCCATATACACCATCGCTTTATGTACAGGATGAGTTATGTCAAGACTATGGCCTAACTTCAATACTATTTTCGGCTTAGCAGCGTCTCGATTCTTACAACCGGCAGACACTACCAAAGCTATATACACAAAGCACCAAAGTAATATAACTAATTTTTTCATTACATTTAACCTTTGCATTTTTATGGCCAAAATTTCTTGCGTTATGAACAGCAGAAGGGTTTTATTGATACCTTTCACAGCATTTTTGTAATTGTATCTTTAACTTTTTTTCACGTTCCTGTCCAGTATCATTTTGCTCGACATTCTCCATTGTGGTCGTTGCGTACGACTTGCTTGGCCGGGCACTGCAACTTGATAGCACGAACATAGACACTGCGGACAAAACTGAAATAGAATTGCAAAAGTATCTCCCTAGGTTTTATTGACTCTCGAAGAAAATAATGTTATCTTCAAACTAACAATTTTTTTCAGTTTTCAGTGGCTCTGTTGAAAACCTAAAAAGCTGTCATTCCGAGCGAGTCCCCGTGTTTTCTGTCGAAGACAGAAACGGGGGCGAGTCGAGGAATCTGTTTTTAATAGATTTCTCCACTCCGCCCCTTAGGGGCTTCGGTCGAAATGACAACCAACCTTTTCAACAAAGCCGTTTCCAGTCAAAGAAAGCATTTTTTTTAAGGAGGCTCATTATGACTTTCCTGCGTATTTTTTATCAAAGGTGGGTTCAAAGCGGAAAACGTGGGCATAATTTGCAAATGATGACTTTCGGCAAGCTACTTCCGGTCGTTATTCTTTGTCTTTTTTCTTTAACTTCCATGTGTTTAGCCGTTAGCCGGGCTCGATATGTTGATTTCGTTCAAAGCCAGGGCAGTTTCAGCATTGCACAAAAGAGTGATGTCGCGGCCCTCTATGTTGATTCGCAGGATCACGCCGGTGTCATACGTGCTGTGAAGGACTTGCAAGCCGATATTGCTCGCGTCACGGACCACACTCCAACGATCACACATGAAGAAACTGGCCTTAAAAAAAATACGGTCATCATAGGCACGGTTGGGAAAAACAAAATTATCGATCAATTGGTCAAAGACGGCAAAGTCGATGTATCACTAATCACCGGCAAGTGGGAATCATTTCTCATTCAGGTTGTGCCGGAACCATTAACTGGCGTAGCGAGCGCTCTTGTCATTGCTGGAAGTGATAAAAGGGGAACCATATACGGTATATATGATCTTTCCGAGCAGATTGGGGTGTCTCCGTGGTATTGGTGGGCCGATGTGTCGGTCGAACATAAAGACGCTTTATTTGTGAAGGCGGGCAGATATGTCGAAGATCCGCCAGCTGTCAAATACAGGGGAATTTTTCTTAACGATGAAGAACCGGCGCTGGGTCGCTGGGCTGTGGAGAAATATGGCGGATTCAATCACAAATTTTACGAGAAAGTGTTTGAGCTTATCCTGCGACTGAAAGGCAACTTTCTTTGGCCCGCTATGTGGTGGGCAAGTTTCAACAGTAACGACCCTCTCAATCCAAAGTTGGCAGATGAATACGGTATTGTGATGGGCACTACTCACCACGAGCCTTTGATGCGTGCTCATGCAGAGTGGAGAAAATCCCGGGGTGGTGCCTGGAACTACGAGACCAACGCCGAAAAGCTGCGGGAATTCTGGACGGAAGGCATTAAACGAATGGATTCATACGAAAGCATTGTCACCCTTGCCATGCGTGGCGATGGTGACAAAGCCATGAGCGAAAGCACAAATATCGCTCTGCTGGAGAAGATTGTGGCCGATCAACGCAAAATCCTCGCTGAGGTAACCGGGAAAGATGTGACCACCATTCCCCAAGTATGGGCCTTATATAAGGAAGTGCAGGATTACTACGATAAGGGCATGCGAGTACCAGATGACGTGACATTGTTATTGTGCGATGACAACTGGGGCAATATCCGCAGATTGCCTAAACCCGGGGATAAGCCACGAGCCGGCGGATATGGCATTTATTATCATTTCGACTTTGTAGGTGGCCCCAGAAACTACAAGTGGCTAAATACCAGTCCGATACCACGTGTTTGGGAGCAGATGCATCTGGCTTATCGTCACGGTGTCGATCGAATCTGGCTTGTGAATGTCGGCGACCTTAAACCTATGGAGTTTCCAATCTCATTCTTCCTGGATTATGCCTGGAATCCTGATAAATGGCCGGCGGAGAGTTTACCCGAATACACTCGGCTTTGGGCAGAGCAGCAGTTCGGAGCTGAGCACGCCGCAGCCATTGCCGAGTTCCTCACCAAATATACTAAATACAACGGCCGCCGAAAACCCGAGATGCTGGCCTCGGATACCTACAGCCTGATCCACTATCGGGAGGCAGAAACCATTGTGGCTGACTACAACAAACTGGCAGATGAGGCTAAGCGGATATATGAGGCTATACCTTCTGAATACAAGGATGCCTATTACCAGCTTGTGCTGCATCCTGTGATAGCCTGTGCTAATTTAAACGATCTTCGTGTGACCGTTGGAAAGAATCACCTCTATGCGAAACAAGGACGTGCCGCTACTAATGATCTGGCCAAAAAAGCGAAGGATTTATTTAAAAAGGATGCTGAGTTTTCTCACTATTATAACAAGGTCATGGCCGATGGAAAATGGAACCACATGATGGACCAAACACATATCAGTTATACGTACTGGCAGCAGCCGGAAAAAGATGTCCTGCCCGAAGTCAATAACATCGAAATCCCCGAGGCTGTGGATATGGGTGTGTCGATTGAAGGGTCGGAAAGCTGGTGGCCAATGGATAAAAGCGAAGCTGTATTACCTGAGTTTGATCCATTCAATCGACAGAAATATTATATCGAGGTATTCAATCGCGGACAGACGCCGTTTAATTATAAAATCGAATCGGGAAAATCATGGCTGCTTGTTACACCCGATCAAGGAACAATCGATAAAGAGCAGCGAGTATGGGTAAGCGTAAACTGGCAAGAGGCACCAACCGGGACACATCGCGTTCCAATTACTGTAACCGGACCGAATAAAAGCAGTGTTGTCGTTCAAGCCGTCGTTAAAAATCCGGCGTCTCCGAAACGGGATCGGGTCAGGGGCTTTGTCGAGGGCAACGGATACGTTTCCATGGAGGCCGAACATTATAACAAAGCGGTGAATAAGGCGCCTGTAAGATGGCTGCGCATTCCGAATTTAGGCCGGACACTTTCAGGGATGATGCCGTTACCGGTCACCGCAAAAAGTCAGTCGCCCAAGGCAGACAGCCCACGTTTGGAATACCGTATATATATTTTTAATAGTGGTAAAGTTAAAGTGAATGTGTATATGTCTCCCACCCAAAACTTTTATAATACTGAAGGATTGCGGTATGCTATTTCGTTTGATGATGAGCAGCCACAAATTATTAACATTCATGTAAATGATACAATTCCTGACTGGAAGTACCCCCCAGCCTGGAATAAAGCGGTAAGTGAGAATATTAAGGTGATGACCTCTGAACACCTGCTCGAAAAACCGGGTGAACATGTGTTAAAATTCTGGATGGTTGATCCTGGCATTGTGCTGCAGAAGATTGTCGTGGATGCGGGTGGCCTTAAACCAAGTTATCTTGGCCCGCCCAAAAGCTTTCATAGCGGCGGATTAAAACCCTGAAATGCTTCATAGGGCTTTGTTTGTGCGCTCATTAAAAAGAAGAAAGCGACTTGATTTTTTACTTTTAGATTTTTAGTTTTAGCTTCCCATGAAAGAGTTCAAGCCCCAAACCTATCAAAATCTGCTTAAAAGCACTGGTGGGGTTACAAGGGAAAACTTGTTTAGCTTTTTGGGCAAGGTTCAAGGCGCATTTGGATATGTGCCGAGAGAGGTGGTCTGTGACCTTGCGATAAGAACGGGCCTTTCAGAGGCGCGAATTTATGGTGCACTGACATCCTACGTGGACTTTAAGGTTAAAGTAGAGGCAGGCGGTTAAGGTGAAAGAAAGCAAGGTTTTAACGCAACGTGTGGGTAAGTACGAGCCACTTGATATTAAAGCATATCAGGCTTTGGACGGATTGAACGGCCTTAGGCGAGCCTTGGCTATGGCTCCTGAATTAGTAATCGAGCAAATCAGGCAGTCTGGGCTTACAGGTCGCGGCGGTGCAGGATTTCCAACAGGGCTCAAGTGGGCTTCGGCTGCCCAGGAAAAACAAGAACCAAAATATTTTATCTGTAACGCTGATGAAGGCGAGCTGGGCACATTCAAAGATAAGGTCCTGCTGGACGGCGATCCATGGGCGGTGCTCGAAGGGATACTAATCGCAGCTTATGCCATTGGGGCTGAACAAGCCTATATTTACATAAAAGGTGAATACGAAAAGACAGCCAAGCTGTGGGAAAAGCTTGTCGGTGAGGCTGAAAAAGCGGGACTTTTGGGTGAAGGAATTTTAGGTTCTGAATTTTCAGTTAGCCTACAAGTAGTCAGAGGCAAAGGGCCGTACATCGCTGGAGAAGAATTTGCGCTTATTTCTTCACTTGAGACACGTCGGGCTATGAGCAAGCTTAAACCGCCTTATCCAACTGAAAAGGGACTTTTCGGTAAACCTACGGTAGTAAATAATGTTGAAACCATAGCAAACGTGCCGGTGATTTTGGCTTATGGTGTCGAAGAATACCGCAGATTAGGGATTGAAGAGGACCCGGGGACGAGGCTTTTTTCTTTATCAGGGGATGTGAAAAAACCAGGAGTATATGAACTTGAGATGGGGTCAGGGACACTAAAAGAGTTAATCAACGAGTTGGGCCAAGGCACGGCGGCAGGTCAACTGATAAAAGCTGTGCAGCCCGGCGGAGGAACCAGTGCATTTCTTGGCCGAGCTTCTTTAGGGTGCAGGCTTACAACCCAGGCTATCCGCGAGGCGGGCAGCGGAATCGGAACAGCGGCAGTAATAGTTTACGAAGATGGAAAGAGTGCCATCGATATCGTGAAAGGCTTGCTGGAATTCTATGGGGCGGAATCCTGCGGACGCTGTGTACCGTGCAGGATTGGAGTGGTTAAAATTAAGGAAATTATTGATACCCTCTCGTGTGGGAACGGGACAGCGGAGGACCTGGCACGACTGCGCGAAATCGGTAAGGCGTGTGTCGCTGCATCCACATGCGGGATGGGGCAGGCGTTTCCGCTTCCAGTGCTCTCGGCGCTAGAGCTTTTCCCTGAAGATTTTGAGGCGGTTGTCCAGAAGGTCTCAGCCTAAATATTTGATTTTATACGCCGTCGGCGTATGCAAGGCGGTCCAGCAATGAAGGAAGTTTGTCTGGAAATTGACGGCAGGAAAGT
>CAYNTC010000090.1:0-8450 GCA_964399795.1 uncultured Pirellulales bacterium
TGCCCACTTTAGATATGGGACGAGGTCTTTAGACCTCCTGATTGTTTGGCAAACTTAAAGGTGGCCAAATACAAGCCAATTGGTGTAATCCGGCGAATTATTGTTCTACCGAGCTTGAATCGACTTCTAAACAAAACTGACTTTTGTTGAGCCGCATAGGATTCGCTGTTGCCGTGCCACGGGGTACCCCGTGACCTTACAGTCAGAGAGCCACAGCATTCAGGTGGACTTGCGAAGGTTGCGATTGGTATAATCGGGCAACGCATGACAAACCAAATCGGTTTTGGATAGAATCATTGAGCAAACTGACTCCACTAGAAGCAGCTTCGGTGATTTGTTAGAAACTGCTTTGAGAAAAAGCAATTCCTCATTCTACAATGGTAAGTGAAGCTGAAAACAATTTCTTTGTATTTGCAGATACGGGTGGGGATTTGCATGATAACAAACAAAGGGTTGTCACTCTAGCGACACTAATCGTTTCTGAGTCGCAGCGCCAACGGATCAATGGATGTTTCACTCACCTTAAGAAGAAAGCCAAACAATGGGGTATTGACACCGATAAGCAGGGATTCGAATTTCATACTAATTGGATCTTTTCGGGGCGTTGTGAGTGGCGATATGTGACCAAAGAAAGAAGGATGCGGATTCTGAAGGAGTTGAGAGGCATTGTGACTCCTGCAATAAATTTCGCCATGGTTGTCATAAACAAAGATGGTGGCGGAGAACGTAGCTTAGACAGATTTCATGAATGGATAGGTCATCGGCGGGAAGAAGCCCTAGCGATTCTATCCAAAGAAAAATCTCAGCTGGAAACCCTTCTAATGCAGCTACAGAATAAAAAGGGCTTCGGACCACTTGGCGATATGACAGCATTGCTTTTTGGGCTCACGACTGGTTTGATGCACTGGAGCGGCGTTAACGATCAAGCTAATACCATTGTGGATGAGGAATTTGTCAGACAGATTGAAGGATGGGATCTCCTATTTCAACTCAATATGTGCGGATGGCCAATGGTAGCTAGGCTTGGTCTTATCCCGATGTGGCCTAAAGGTAACCAACCTGATTGGCATTTGGGTGCCACGATACATCCAGAGGAATCGTGCAACGAGTACGGATTGCAGCTAGTTGACTTTATTGCCCATACTACAAACAGATTCCGTCGAAACCCTATCGGAGAAGCGGGCTCCTTGGCGGTCGTACGTTTTGGAGACTTCCACGAGTTCAATAACTATGGTGGTATCGAGTTAGTTTTACCCTGCACAGCATCCTGCCGGCAGCTGATATTCAAGAAAAAGTTAGAACAAAGAGATAATAAGACAAGAAACTATTACTGGAGAAAGCGAAACAAAGGAAAGTGGTGAGAATCATAAACTAGGCCCATGCCAACAGCCATATAGCCTACAATCGCTCGGAATGTTCAGCCTTGGGACTGCACAGAATATAGATAGCTCTATTGCACAATCTAGCGTATCGTGCAATAGGCAGGACAATCCTTAGGAGAGTAGATATATGCTGGGCTTCTCCGGCCAGCCGCAGTTGACTACATCTAGCACAATTCTGTTGTCACCTAGACTTAGGGGTAATCCAGCCATCAAATATAGGGTGGTTGGACATCTTCTCTCCAAGTCGCTGACGTCTAAGGATGTTTTTCATCGGGCTGGTTAAGTAAGCCTTGGTCTTGATTTGTGCATCTGTAAGGTTCCTACATCGTGTTATGAGTATATCAACCTTGCTGGCAATATCCAGAGGCAAATCCATATTACATCTAATATCATTGCTGACAGAATACGTGGGAACACTGCCCTCGAAGTGAAATGTTAGTTCATGACCATCCATGTCCTGTAGGGCTTCAGATAAGCTGGTAGCTAGCGGCCCTTCTTTTTGGAAAATGTAATAACATCCGGTCAGAACATTCCCACTATCTCTGACTTCCTGCCAATCCAGTAGGTAAAGAAGCTTTGCCAACTTGAATTTAGATACCGCACCAAGTCCGCATACAATTTTGAAGATCACTCGCTGGGTTAATGATGGCTCGAAACTCTTAATCAGAGGGATTTTTTGTTCAAACCTGTGCCGCCCCAATATCTCACCCAGAAGGGAAAAATCTCTTTCCTGGTTAGTGATGCTTCTGTGAATTGTGGCCCTTGGAGCGGGATGATACATTGGCAAAACAGTGTATTTACTCCATTTTACTGGCTTGCGAACGTCCCGCTGTAGTTCAATCTGGTGTGCTTCTATCATGTGCAGTGCTCGCAGCGCACACTGCCCCAAAGGTATTACAAGTTCCGGCTGGATAATTTCGAGTAAGATGATTAGATGAAGAGAGCAATTTCGTACTTCTTCTCTGGTAGGGGCTACGTTATTACCCTTCTCATCACGGGGGTTGCATAATATTGCATTCGTAATGAATACTTCCTCCCGGGCGAGTCCGGCAACGCTCAGCAGGCGTTCGAAGTTTTGCCCGGCTTGGTCACCATGGAAAGGTACTTGGGTTCGGTCGGCACCCAGGCGCCCAGGTGCCTCCCCAACGAATACAACTTTAGAATCGATGTTGCCATTTTTCTCGCTTAGGACTCTGGTTCTACCTTGCATGCGCCTGCATAGATCGCATCTGCCTGCATTCTCAACCAGCATCTCAAACTTCTGCCTCTTATCAATATGAAGCATTCTAACCTCCTATGCTATTTCTTAGGCATAGTGGATCGGGTCTTTTCCCGATATTACCACCTTCTATAGATTCCTGTTCGATCACTTTTTGTGCAAGGCAACCCGATTTACACCACTGTAAGTATGCACAGCGAGAGCAAGGCTCTTCAAAAGGTGTCGTAAGATAGCACCGGATTGCATTCAAATACTCTGATTGTTCCCAGCATTCTCTCAAGGAGTGCAATAAAATATTATTATATAGATCTTTTAACCCTATGTGATGTGGTTCGATGTTTTTGAAGGCATCACACGGGTATATGTTGCCATTTGGACCAATACTTAGGGTTCGCCGAGCAGCTATGCAGTCAACGCCTCCATCTAACATTAGTATATTGTAAGGTGACCCCACACGAATTTTCACATCGTGGAGTTGTCTACACTTCAAGATTAGGCTTCGCAGTTCCACAGTTTCCTTCTGTGTTAACGTCTCACGGCTTCTTTTTAAAAGTACCCCACGTCCGTGGGGGACAAAACGAAGAATACTAACTTTGGAAATTCCAATTTCCTTTGCCAATTCAATTAATTCAACTAAATGTTTGTAGTTACGCTTAAGTGGAACAAAATGAATTTCCCTTTCAATGTCGCTATTCCCTGTATCTCGCATCACCGCAACCGTTTTGTCAAAGCTACCTAACTTTCTTGTAATTCCCTCATGATATGCTTTCAAAGGTGAGTATAGACTAAATACAATCTTATCTAATCCACACTTAGCTAAGGCTAGAACTTTCTGTCCTCCGTCGTTAGTTAAGTTGATTCCTGTGGAGTATATTGAGCAGCGCAAACCGTGCATAGCACAATCTCTCACGGCATCGCTAAGCCAAGACCACAAGAGGGGCTCTCCTCCAGAAAATACAACGGATTTGGCATGTAGTTCTGCAGCTTGGCTGACTAGGGACAAAACCACCTCTCGCGGTAGTTGAACAATGTTACCGGAGTAAGCGTTGCTAGAACAATGTATGCAAGCTAGAGGACAATCTCCTGTTAGCTCGATTTTGATTTCCTCTAGGTCGCCTTCCTTAGGATGTGCATACATTCTCATGATTGCGTTAGGCTCTGAATAATAGAACGGATTTCTGTGATTGAAGTCCAGTTATCTGCACCCGCCAGGTTTGCTATACTGGCGTGTGAAGACAAGCAATTGAGCCTTCCTATTGAATAACCGGTATGATCGCAAATGAATTCCATTATATAGCCTAATCCGAGATAATTACCATACGCTCTTTGAATGAGATCATGGTTTCGGTAGACAGCCAGAGCATTTAGAACTCGGGGACTGTCGAGTTGCAGTGCCACGTAGTTAAGACAAGGGCCTCCCATAATGCGTCTACCATCCAATCCAGGAATTTGAACTAAAATTGTGTAGGCTGCTTTATAGGTCTTAGCTCGATTTTGCAACATGTGGATGATCTCTCCGAGTTGGTTAACAACCGTGGTATTACCATATTCATCTGCCACGGGATAACAAGTCATGCGCCTGAAGTAAGATCCCCATCCAAACTCACGGCCGTGCCTCCGCCGTAACCTATCATAAACACCACCGGCTCGATTATACCCTTCGAATAACCGATCAGGGTCTTTGTTCACTTGAAGATATAAAGAGCGAGGGAAGATCGTATACGTGACCTGCTTTAGGGTAAGGAGACTGTGATTAGATAACAATTGTTCATAAGTTGTATGTATAGCTGGCTCTACCTTTGTTGGGTTTTCGATGTTGACCATCAAATTGAAACACTCACCTGCGCAGTCTAAAAGATGCTTAACAGCCATTAGCCAAGCTATTGATACATTTTCCGCTTCGATTGTAAATACGCTCATAGCAACCTAAAAAGCCCAATTCCCCATCCTACCTTGTTTCGAACTGGACCTCGTTCACTGAATGTGCTGCTGCGCGTCTTCAATGTGAGCCACAAGTCATCTCTGAACTCTAGTCTCTCTAGCATAGCTACTGCCTGCATCTCCAAGAGTAGACTATGTCGGGTTTCTCGTTAGTTGCATCCATTTTACTCGCAATCGCGCTCCTAGGCAAGCGGGATTGCCTGCACATCTATCATTTCGCTTCGTCTAAGTATTGAACAAAAGGGCGATTCGTTCAATGGGATACTGAATAGTATTCTCCCTTAGGCAACGGCAGGCTACAACTACAACAACCTACCTGTTATACTTCTGGTAGGCAGGATTCGAATCGTGTCTAGAGAAGGTGTGAAGAAATGAAAAAAAGGATACTAGCCATTGGCGCACATCCTGACGATGTAGAACTCGGTGCTGGTGGCGCCATTTACAAGCACTGCCAAGAGGGCGATATTGTCCGCGTTTTGATCATGTCACGGGGTGAAAGGGGTGTCCCCGATGATAAGCTACCTGAGGACAAAAAGTCACTGGAGGAAAGAGCAAAAGCCGAGGCAAAGGGCAAAATGAGGGAACTGGAAACACGCAAGGCCCTGGCAACATTAGGTGTAGCTGATGCAAACATAGAAGTCCTCGGATATCCGGATATTGGTGTTCAGTGTACGAGGGAGTTGATCGAGAAAATACAAAGCAAAATAGCGGAGCTCGAGCCAGATGTAGTCTACACGCACTATTTCGAAGACCAGCACACAGACCATGTCGGCACATGCTTGGCTACACTACACGCGACGAGGAGGACAAAGACGATACTGCTATATGAGTCACCCTCAACGAGGTCTTCTTTCTCGCCTGTCTACTTTGTCGATATCTCTGACTGCATCAAAAGGAAAATAGAGGCATTACGGGAACATAAATCACAGACGGGTAAGGAATACATGGACGAGGAAGTGATAAGGGCAAAGGCTAGATTTCGCGGATTCCAGGCAAGATTGAGAGGACACGCTGAAGCATTCGTCCCATATAGAATGGTGGGATGGTAAGAGTTGGAGCAACACTCAGTCCTACGAATAAAGACGAGGTCGCTAACCTCGATCTAGACTTCATTGAGGTCAAGAACCTAGGCCTCGACTTTCTGGAGGCTAATGCCTACATCATTTGCAGATTCCCGATGAGGTCGATGCATGTCCAGTATCTGCTCTCCCCCGATCAGAAACCTACTACATTGAACTTGGTCTCGGCCGACACCCTAGAGTTGCTAAAGGACGAGAGGTCACCCCTCTATCAGGCGTACAAGTTTCTAAGACCGCGCGTGATTTCTTTTCACTTAGGCTTCTCTTCAGAGGAGGTGGGGACAGAGGGCATAGATAATCATAACTACGCAATAGGAAGAATTCTCTCGAGGGATGAAACCTTCGAGAGGATTTCTCTCTCCCTAATAACAATTTCTGATAAGTTTAAGAAGATGGGATATAAAGGTAAACTCCTGATAGAAAACCTTGACTACCATCCAACTGGAGCATATGAACACATTTGCGAGCCCAGCTTCATTTCAAAGATAGCTGCACACACTGGGTGCTTAATCTTGCTCGACCTAGCACATACTATAATCTCTTCGCATTATCTTGGCGCAAAATCAATTGATTTTGTAAGAGCCGTAGGGGTGGATAATATCTTTGAAGTCCACGTGAACTCACCATCTTACAAGGATGGCAAATGGTATGACATAAATAAGCCTTTTTACCAACTAGAGGATGCAGAGGAAGTTGTAAGGCATATAATAGATGAAAAGATTAGCAAGAAGGGAGAGCTACTACTGAACTTGGAATGCGAGGAAGAGGCGGAAAAGCAAATAGCACTTTTACGGAGTCATGCGAACCAGACACAGCGATAACCTAAATCTTTTGTATAAGCTAATGTAATAGGAGGGGAATATGGACATTAAACAAATCTTAGGCGATAGGTTAATTGATGAACTCAAGCAAGTTCCCTCTTTTGATAAGGAGAAGCCGGGCAGTCCAATACTGCACTTTTGTCATTTATCAGGTCTGCATATTTACTACAGAAGAGGTGATACAAAGAAGGGCTATCAGGGGAATTTTATTCCAGTCTGGTTTTATCGATTACTCTTTGATCAAGTGATCCTTTTCATCCGCCCAGATAAAACCAAAGAACGTTTCCGAGACTACTGTGGGTTATACCCCGAACAACTTATAGAACCTATCAAGGACGGGTGGCTAATTCCTCTCATGGGGAATGACCTCAATGAATATACCGAAGATGTTTTCGGGGAGTTCTTCAGAAATTTCCCTCCTGATAGGTTTCTTATTCGAGCTCAGCTATTTGAAGATTGGCTTATTGGCGCTGATAAAGCTTTTGACGCGAAAGCGAAGGAGTTGGCTGAGCATTACCTAGATAAATACATTGATCCGACAAAAAGAAGATATGGTGAATCCAAAGTGACTGAATACAAGAAAGCTGCGAGAAGAGACACTTTGATCCCATTCGATGAGAAGAGATGGACTTTCGAGGAGAGGCTAGCACGGTTTATGGCTGAAAGAGCTTTATGGCAGGAATTGGCTGCAAAGGTGCTAGCGGAGCCCGAAATGAGTCAAAACACCGAGCTTATCAAGAAATCTTTGGAGCGATCGCCCCTAGAGGCTTATCACGTGAGTCGAAGTTTGCACTACCTTGCTGTTCCACTATTCTATTCAAGAGATGGTTTCACAGGGTGGGCACGAGGGGAAGAGAGACACGTAGCATCTCACTTAGGGGCAGAGACTGCCATTTACCCTTCTCACGTCGCTGAAGCTGGCTTCAAATTCATGTTTCCTCTGGAACGAACTCATCAAGAGGTTCAGCAAACGTTGCAGTGGCTGAAAGCCGTGGATAAAGACGATCTATTAGGCCCAGCCCGTCAGGCTCTCAGGGAAGCTTTGAGACAATCTCAAAATATAGAAGAATTCACGAAGGCACCCTTTGAAAAGCGAGGTGATTATTCTAAAACCTGGAGGAAGGCATGTAAGTCGTTAACAAAGGCGGTTGAAAAACACGTGGAAAAGGGAACTTATACGAGGAGCTTCTATAAACATCAGCGCCAAACTAAAATGGTTAATATAGCACCACTCCATCAACCCGACTATCAAGACCAGATAGGTAAGTGTCTCGAGACCATCCATAGACCTTTAGATATTTGTATGCTTGCTCCCATGTTTGCCCTCCTTCTAGGGTTAAAGCACTCGCCTTTACGAGCAGAAGGTCATGTGATAGAAAGAGAGATAGGCAAGTTTCTCGAAATACCGGCTGTTATATCAGATGCCTTAACTACAGCAAAGGTTAAGCTCTATTTCCCAAAGAAAATAAAAAATCGCCCCTTCATTTTAATTGACTATCCCAACCCGTTCTGAGCGAAAGCAAATATGGCCCTAAAAGCTCTCTCTACTGAATTGCTCGCGGAGCAAACTTGGTCACGTCGGTTAAGGCTGCCTCTATAGAAGATGCCTTTTACTCGTTAGCCTTGAATCCTATCGGCGACTTAGCTGCCCTTTTTGTGCTCCTGCTATGTTCCTTGGATTATACAATCGTCCATTTTGTGCAGGTGGCAAATTGAGAACAAAAGGCATAGGCGAGATATGTTGAACACGTCTAGTGAACTGGTTATACAACAATAGTTATATCAAGGTACCGTCGGGTCATCAAAGGCAATAGTGACCCTCCAGTTCGGCCTGGCCATCTCACTGGGAAGCGGGCGGCCTATGGGTTCTCGAAGCGCCTGCCGCAGCGTTGACAATTTCGTTACCAGCACCTAAAATTATATCTTGAGAGTAGAAGCTGGGGGTGTACGTGTCAAACAAAAAGCACTTCACTACCGAATAGGCGGGAAGGAGGTATCATGAAAAAAA
>CAYNTC010000091.1:0-8407 GCA_964399795.1 uncultured Pirellulales bacterium
CTTTGCAAATTAATACGCCTGAGGCGTATAAAAGACTTATCAATAATAATGTTAGCAAATCGGTCAGTTTGAGTATAGTACATTACATTTTTTCACCACAGATGAGGGAATTCATAGCTTCGTCATGATGGATAAGCAATTTCTACAAAGTTTCGTTCATTGATATTATACATTGGTGGATTTCTGTTGTTTGCGGAGCAGCTTGAGTTTTATGAGAACAGGCCAGCGACCAAAGGCAAGGACAAAGGGCATGATGATACAAACTACCGGCACAAGCATTAGCAGGCCGAGTGCCCAGTGATAGCCGGCTTTGTGAAATACTTTGCAGTAAACGACGGCCTTTATGACAAGTATAGCTGCAGATAGCACCAAGAGGAAAATAGCAACCAGCACGACAACGATAGGACCTGCCACGGCAAAAGCTCATTCAGGATCAGTTATTGGAAATTCCATTCTATCATCCTTTCACAATCAGGGTTCACAAACTACATGCAAGAGCACAAGCTTATTGCTCGACGGTGACGACAACCGGTTTCGGGTCATAGTATATTGGGCATCGTTTCGTGAGGCAAGGAAGTGTCAATCGTCCCAAGGATTGTGAAAGGATTAGGCGATGGATTATACCGTTATCTGCACCTTAAAAAAATCGCTAATCACATACACTATCCGTACCTCATCCGACCGAAGGTAAAAGATGTTTAGTCATTGTTGGGATTCTTCGTCGAGCGTTTTTTCTTTTTGCATCAGCAAAAAGACTATTTTCGCATCAGCCGACCACATAATTTGTGGCAATTAGGTGCCCTAACGACTATTAAATATGCCCAAAGCCGTTCTATTGTGGGTCTGCCACTCGATCAATTTTCGACAGCTTAACGTATAAAGCCTAAATGTATATTCCATCTGGAAATGGTGGAATATAGCTTGCGTTGTGTTGAGTAGTTAGACCGTCGTGCAAAACCTCGTTCGGGGGTAACAAAAGCGTTTTGACCGAGTAATTACCACCCTTGCAATGGGGGCAACGGCACATATAGTACAAATTTTTCTTGACAAATCAGCCAGAAAATCGTATTATAAAAGGAAAATTCGAGGAGGTGTGATGGGAATCATTCTACGTGTTTATTCCCTCTTTATAAACCTCGGTTTTTTACAATCTACGTATATTGGGGTATCGCACAATGTCTGCGATTAAATAAAGGAGGGAACTAAAAAATTTTTGAAAGTGTTTGCTATGAAAGCTCAAAAGAAAAATAATTTTGTTAGGACCAATATTTGTACTTTAATTTTACTCTTATCTGTGTTGGTAACAGTTGGGGCGCATGCTGAGACAACAAACCTTCTGTATGTACTCGCCGACATCAATGCCGATCCTGCGATAATACGCACATACAGTATTAGTGCCAAAGGCAGGCTGCATGAAGAACATCAATATAAGATACCATACTACGGTATTGGTGCTGTCGGCTTAGCTATCGATTCAGACTCGAAGCACCTTTTTGTTACGTATGAGGACTCGGCGGTGATTCAGATCATAGACGAGACGACGATGTTGTCCAAAGGCACATTTACAGTTGAAGGCCCGAATTCAGAAAACCTTGCCGGGATTGTATATGACCATGATAAGCAACTGCTGTATTGTGTTAGGCGCCGTCAGGAAACATTATTTGTTTTTGACTGGAATCCCACCACTGCCACACTTACACCCGTACCGGGTTCACCGTTTAGCTTAAAGGGTGCCGCACCATATGGGATAGCTCTTGACGAGGTCAATGACCTACTATACGTAGCCAACCATACGCGGACAATTAGGATATACAACACATCCGATTGGTCGGAAGCTGGTACCATAGAACTCAGTCGATACGTCGTCAGCGTCGCAGTAGATGTAGCAAATGGCTTTATCTATGCCGGCGGAGGGTATCTGGGTAATCGGTACCTCACGCAGTATAACTTAATGGCAAACAATGAAAAAGAAGTCGAAATCGAAGATGGTGGTGGCGTGCTGGGTATTTGTGTGGATCAAATAACAGGGTATGTGTACCTGGGTACGGGTTATGATGGAACAAAAGGTGGCGATGATCTGCTAGTCTATGACACAACGCTAAAGCGCATAGATATTGAATATGATATAGGAAATCCAACTGGCTTAGCCATTTTCTGTCCCAGTAGAAACTACTTTCATCTAACCAAGGAAGTTGTTTCTGGTATTGCTAATGAGCTTGACGGGTATAAGTATGTGTATCCAGGGGGGACTGTGACCTACAATATTTCATTTGATAGCAACAACTTCGATTGTACCGCCAACAATGTGTCCATCGTTGACACGTTGCCTACAGAGGTGAATTTTGTTACGGCTGATGAAGACGGAGTTTCTGGAAAGTACGAAGAGGATATGCACAAGTATACATGGACTTATTCATCGCTGCCGTCGGGTTCCAGTATTTCTCTGGACTTGGTCGTGCAAATCAAAGAAAGCATACCCGCCCGTAAGAAGATCACGAATGTTGTTACAATTGATTGCAGTGAAACACTGGCAACTACAGCAAATAATTATGTATTTACTAGAGATATCGATTACCTCCCGATTTACATGACCGTGGATATTATCGGAGGTATTCCTGAAGATGGCAAGTGCGTTGCTGCAGGAGAGAAAATCACCTATCGTATATGCTTCGACAACAACGATAACGACTACAAGGTGAGCAACGTATCAATTGTTGACACGCTACCGGATATCGTTAGCTTTGTATCGGCTGATGGTGACGGATCCTTCGGACATTATGATTCCAAAACACACACGTATGAATGGTTCTATGAATCCCTATCCCCGAAGTCGCATAGCTGCCTCGACCTGCAGGTGTGTGTGGATCCGAACGTACCGCCGCTAACAAGTATCGAAAATTTGGTTACCATTACGAGTGATGAAACGCCAAAAACTTCCGTCAGCGCTGATACTGTGATATGTGAGTCTGTGCCTATAGAGGCTGATATGTGTGTCATTCCAAAGATAATAGGGCCAAGAACAATTTCCGAACATGTATTGGCTGTTGTAGTTCTACCAGAGGGCATCGATCCGAACGATGTTGGATATGATATGCCCATGCTTTATATAGATGACATTGATGCGATCAAGGCAGTCGATCAATACGTGGACAGTGAGATATGCCCCGGCACAAGCGTCGTTATTGCTTTTGATAAAGAGGATATCTTGAGCGCAGCGACTAATTACGGAGAAGTCAATTTGAGAGTTGTCGGCACGCTAAAATCAGGCGAGACTTTCTACGCTGAAACTACTGCATATCTGACAGAAGTAGGTCCATTTATTTGGCGCTGGCCCACGAATTGCTGTCCGTAAGCTCCTGTAGGCGAGGTCGTCGGATACTCCAAAAGACAGATTAAACCTTAAAAAATACGGAAGATAATCATAATATATAACAAATCCGCAGTTTGTGTAGGAGTGAGTTCAACCCTGCATATTGTCCCTATACTTATTATAGTCAATCATAGAGAATTTGTCGGCTTTGGTAAGTATTATGTGGATTGCCTGAAACTATAAGTAAAGATGTACTAACTTCCTCATTTTATAGGTTTACATGGTACTTAGAAAAATAATGGGCCGGGTTGGATTCGAACCAACGTAGGCTTTCGCCAACGGGTTTACAGCCCGTCCCCTTTAGCCACTCGGGCACCGACCCATTTCATCAGTCTTAGCACGCATTTTGTGTACTGCCAAGATTAAAGAAAAAAAATGAGTGGCTGTCAAGCTTTCAATCGAGCTATAATCGCCTCAAGGATTGTGGAAGGATCTGGCGATGGAATATGCCGTCATCTGCCTCATAAAATAATATGTCGCACATCACATACCCCACCCGTGCCTCGTTCGACCGAAATAAAAACAAAATGCTCCAGTCTTTATCTTTCCCTCCCCCTAATTATATGGTTGGATGAGCCTGGCGAAGGATCGGCTGCCTGCCAGTTGATTACGTCGTTGCCGTAGTCTGACGGTTCCAAACGAGATAATGAACTGCCGCCGCCATCGGCTTCAACCGGCCATGGATCCACGCCTGATGAAAAATCATCATGATGCGAGCCATCACTATAAACAACCCTGTCAACGCGTATCCACTGACGAACTCCTTCACCATCCACATCGCCAGGCTTACTTAGCTGTATCTTCTCACTGCCATTGGCTAACCGGCCAGCACCCCAGACAAATACCTGAACTCCATCAGGAACCGAATATGTGCTCGAAAATATATCCAAATCCTTAACCAACAATAAATACTCGCCCGGCTCCATCGTTACCACACGTTCCGATGGGAACAAAAACTCTATCCCAGGATCATCCGGATCATCCGTAAATCGCCAAGGCTCATTATCGACAGAGTCATACAACTCAATCGGATATTCGCTGATATTCAACAGCTCCACATATTCCGCATCCCGCTCTTCAGGCGGATGGTACATTATCTCATTGATTACTATAGGCCCGACTTTCGGATACGCATTAGATTCACCGGGCGTGTTCTCACTCATCGCCACAAAGTTATACGTGCCTGTGCTCTTTCGGTATCTGCCAAAAGCTACGGCTGTCTCAGAGGCACCGAACCTCTCCTGCTCACTATAGCCGGTAAGCTCGCCTGCAAAACCAGAGTGTAAATACAACGTCTCGCCGTTCTCACTTAACGCAAATGACGTATTACAGCCGGGGTCATTTGTATTGCCGAAGTGCTGGTCCTCATAAAATACTATATATCCATAAGGCCCTATGCTTGTGCCCTGAGCTATCTCGTACTTTCTAAAGTCGCTGTCATCATCGCTTAAGAACCAGCCGCCGATATTGATTCTATAGCCGGTCGTATTGTGCAATTCTACCCAGTCAGGCCCACCTTCATGAGAATGGGCCAAAATCTCATTTACTACCACAGAACCAAGCTCAGGCACATCGGAAGTATCATCCTGCCCGGGCGAGCCACCTACAGTAGCGCTTGGCCGCCAACTGCCTTTGTCAGAGAAACTATCAGGGTCTGTGTTAACAGCATCTTTTACAGTCAGCGAAAAGCCAAGACCATCTGTAATGTCATACCAGCCGTCTCCGTATCGGAAGTTATGTATAACTTGACCTGCTGCATCCTGTAGTTCTATCCTTTCACCGGCGTTATTTAAGCTGCCTGTATACTGGCCGGCAATGTTGTAAGTGCTTCCATATTTAGCCTCGAACGCACTTGTGTCTTTTACAACTAAGACGTATTGGCCCGGTGTTAGCTCTATGCCCGGGAAGGTAAAGTCAACGCCGTTAGTAAAGCGTACCAGGTTAAGATTTATAGTCTGGTTGCCTATGTTCGTAAGCTCTATGAATTCAGTATTCGGATCATCGGGATTGCCCGTATCCTGTGGATTATACATGAGCTCGGTGATACGCAGATTCTCTTTTACCGGCCCAACTGCAAAGGTCGCCTCATTAAGTGCGCTCCATGTGCTGCCGGATAGTGTGCGAGCCTTTACGTGTGTGCTCTGATTCAGGCTGATAGGTCCTGTGTATCTTTTAGCTGTTGGTGAAACACCGCCACCGGTGGCAGGACTACTTTCGCTGGCAACCAGTTCGCAGGAAATAATAAAGTCGGAGCTTGTGTAAGAGACATTCAGGCCGTGAATAGCCAGGATGTTTTGCCCTTGCTTTAGGGCGTCTATGTGCTCAGAGATATTGAAGGATTCAAAACCCTGGGCTTCATGGTTGCCGTTAGCCATTGAGTTGAAGGCTGGTGTTCCATCAACCAGTTCCCGATGGACCTCTGTGCCGTTTAGGTATGCTACAAAACCATCATCGTATTGCATTTTAAGTGTCAGGATGCTGAAGCCTGTCAGGTCTGTATCCACGGTAAACGGGATTCGTATGTAGCAGCTTGTCCGTTTGTCGTACATTTGCTCTTCGACATCAAGGCTTATGAGTCCCTCATAGCCGGAGCTTCTCTCGTAGCCGACGCCGCCAGGACTACCTGAGCAAAGTGCCCAGGTTGAGTCGTCAAAGAGCTGGCCGACTTTCCAGGCGTTGCTGATAGGGCCGGTCGGAACCAGCACTTTCTTTGCCGCATTTTGGGCTACAAGTGTGGTGCTAGTGATTAGTCGCGGTCCTTCAACCGGTTCGCTCGGGTCGGTATTATCGAGTGTGTAATAAATCGTGCCGGAGCCTTCTGTATTAGTAATGCTCAGGGCATCTGCAACTGAGATATGGCCGCCATGTTGATATAAGCCGTTGATATTGAATGCTGGGCCTGGGAAGGTAAACATTCCTTCAGCAATGCAAGCGTCCAAAAAGATGCCCTCACGATTTGGAACCCATGTGTTGAGAATATACATTTCCATGTTGGGAATGACTTCGAGCAATTCGTCGCGCAGTTCAAGAAACCTTTTTTGGATGTTCTGCTGAGTCATAGCGCCATTGTTGTAGAAATGCCTGTATAATCGATCCGCAAAAAGCTGGGCGAAGTTCCCGTTGGCTTTTAGCGCACGATAAAGCCAGGCTATCTGTGTATTCTCGCCGTTAAGTCCAGCTCCTCCACCAGCTTGCCAACTCGGATATTGGTTAAAACCTACCCTATTGAGTCCGTTTGACTCCATCGTACCTTCAGCATCCCAGATGAAGAACCTCCACAATCCATTTTCGGAGCGTTCCTTTGCTGCGGACCAATTGTTGTTCGGCCAATCCCAATTGCCAGCCCATAGCTCTAAAATAAGATAGTCAATAAATGCCGGAATATCAAGTTGTCTGCCAAGCTCCTGATATTTGCTTGAGCTGGACATATCATTGCTGCGAGCGTAATTGATCATTGTATTCCAGGAAGTCGCATCACCGTCACGAATTCCGTTCATCGTCATTACATCCCAAGACTGTTCGCTATCATACCACTGCTGGCAGAATTCCTCTTTGATATGCTCGCAAGGATTGTAGTAGCCTTTGTATTCACCGTTAACGAATAAATTGGCCATTATTCCGCTACTTGCGACGTGGCCCATATCTTTGTGAAGTCGTCTTATCAGCTCGTCTTTTAGAAATGGATTGGTTCTATCATTGTGGCCCCCGCGCAAAACTATGCTTTTAAAACGTTCAACCTCGAATGGGAAAAGCGGATATTCCAGCCAGCTTTGTCCGTATTGCCCACGAAAGTAGAGCCTGAAGCTGAATTTTCCATAGCCGGTCCAATAACCGTCCATTCGACGATAGCGTGGGCGTACATAGTCGCTGCCATGAACACGGATTCCACAATCGATTTGAAGTCCTGGTTCCTCTTCCGGTTCGATTAGTTCGAATGATACAGGCCGCTCGTATCCTCGCCGCATCGGATTGTTATAGCTGCCCTGGCCGGTAGAATTCCATACACCGCCGATGTAGGTCCCACCTACGATAGCCATGATACCATCCGGCTCATAAAGAGTCTTGTATTCGTCACCAACGAGGGACACCACCGGCAGCGACTTAACTTCTGCACTCGCGTTCAGAATATATGTGTGGGTGTCAACGTTAGATGGCTTCCACCCCGGCTTGATCGCCATTGCTCGCAGGCATGTGGTATTTGTGATAGAAATTGGACCTGTGTAAGCTGTGCCCGCCAAAATCCTTCTGTTAATAAGATCATTTGGGACTGCTCCATCGACGGTATAAAGTATGGTAGCTCCCTCGGTTTTCGTGGTGATACCAACAGAAAATGGCTCTTCATAGAAGCCGCGATCGTGGCTAAATTTCGTGTCAGCGACCACACCAATGTATGGCCCTTCGTTTTGTGCACCTGGGGTAGGGTATTCAAAAAACCGCAAGTCGTTCGCTGCATCCGGATATCTACCATAGGAAACATCAACGGTCTGTGATCTGTAGACTATGCTATCGATTAGCGTACTTGTGTCCACATCGAAAAGACCAATTTCTTCACCTTCTACGTCAAGCTTAAAATTGGCGTGCAGCCCTGCCTGCTGTGTCTGATCATCTGCCCAAATCAACAAGAATCCATGTGAGGGGATAGTTGTTTGAGATGGTTTGTCCTCGACGATGCGCCACATTGTAGGGATTGAAAGTTTGTCTGTCAGATACATGCCGCCTATGTCTATCGACTCATTCCCGGCGTTGTAGATTTCGATCCAGTCGTCATACTCACCCTGTGAATCTTTTATGACGCTGCTATTTGAGGCCATAATCTCATTGATAACCAGAGGAATATTTTTCTGGCGCCAGCCCTGAGCAAACAAAGTAAAGTCGTCCAGGCTTACATTTTCATCGCCAGACAAGTCTGCTATACCCTCCGTAACACTCAACCACTGTTCGGAAAGAATTTTCAGATCCTGCAAGTTAATTTGACAGTCGCAATTGAGGTCACCAATAGGGCAGCCCGCCTTTCCGATATTGGCTGAGAGTTGGATT
>CAYNTC010000092.1:0-8391 GCA_964399795.1 uncultured Pirellulales bacterium
TTCTATCGGATACTCTCTAATCAGCAATGGTACAGTTTTCGGGGGTCACGCCACCAGCATGTCGGCTCCGCATGTCACAGGAATCGTAGCACTCATGCTGGAGGTTTACCCAAATCTGGATTACGCCCAGGTTGTAGACATCCTGCAGTCAACCGCTCGTTCCGATGGATTCACAGGCACCGGCCTTCCTGATAATTGGTTTGGGGCAGGCAAAGTGGATGCGCTGGCGGCTGTACAGGCCGCAAACGCGCCGGGTCCCCAACAGGTAATTCCGGTTGATCCCGGCACCAATGGTCTGATAGCTTACTACGCAATGGAGAACAGTGTAAGTGACAGTTCCGGCAACGGGCTTAATGGTACTATTTACGGCAATCCGAACTTCGTCGCAGAACACGATGGTATGACGCTGGACCTTGACGGTAATGGTGACTACGTGGATTGCGGCTATGACCCGCTCTTCAATGTTACCACCAACGAGATTACGGTCTCGGCATGGGTAACTATTAGGTCGATCGCCAATCAGTGGGCGGCTATCGCTGCTAAGGGTGAATACGCCTGGAGGCTTGGTAACACAAGCTGGGATCCGAGGTTCCACTTTGGCATCACTATCTGGAATGCCCCCGATACCGCTTCCTTGGATGGAGTTACAGCGGTTGGCTATGATGAATGGCACCACGCTGCCGGCGTGTTTGATGGTTCAAACATCATGGTATATCTGGACGGCGCGCTCGATGGGAGCGAGCCCACCACAGAGCCTATAGGTGTCAATACCGAGCCCATGCTCATTGGCAACAACCCCTACGATTTAAATCGATGGTGGGATGGCCTTATCGATGAGGTGAAGGTCTACGATTTTGCTTTGTCTGAAGGTGAGCTTCGTTACCTTGCCGGTTTCCAGCCGGCGACGAAGCCGATTGCGGTCCAGAACTTCAGCTTCGAACTGCCCGGATACTTTGTAGGAAGTTTCGATGATGTTCCCGGCTGGAGCAGCGATACAATTACCGCCGACTCCGGCGTGGAAAGCGCAATGCCTGCCACTGACGGTATTTGGACGGCCTTTTTAAAGGGTGCTGATCCTTCAATCTGGCAGTTGACCAGCCATGTCATTGGCGCTAACGATATAATTGAACTGAAAGTGGATGCCGCGGACAACTGGGCGGCCACAGTTCTGCAGATCAGCCTGTACTATGATGACAATGGCGCCCGTGTAACAATCGCCTCGCTGGATGCCAAAGTAAGTGGTAATGTACTACAGGAGTTCGCATTGACGCTGAATGCGGCAAATGCACCTAATGCGGTTGGTAAGCGACTGGGTGTCGAACTCAATAATACTTCCGCAGACGGTGGAAGCTTCGTCCAAATGGACAATGTGCGTCTGAGTCTTATCCACTGATAACGATGTCCGAAAGCCAATCAAGACTTCTTGAGAGGCTGGCTTGATGAGGTAATGTAAACATTGCCATTGATTTAGCTAAGGCAAGGCCGAAAAAGGAGTATTATTACGGGGCCTATATCGATTAACTCTGTATAGGCCCCGATTGTTTATGCAAACTGGAAATGGGGTATGCGATCTCAGGAAGGTAATTTGACAGGATAATCATAGGTAATCCACTGGCCGTTAAAAATCCTCCCACATTCTTTAGGATGTTTAGTGCCTGGTTCTTTACTTGACAATTTGGATAAAGGACCATAGAATCCGCACTTTACAAAATGCCAGAGACCATAGTGAGGATGATATGCAATTGAAATTACGGTTTCTCGGTGCTGCCCAAAATGTCACAGGTTCAAGACATTTGCTTGAGGCTAATGGTACAAGGATTCTGGTGGATTGTGGGCTCTACCAGGAGCGAGACTTCAAAGCAAGAAACTGGGAGCCATTCAATGTTCTGCCCGAAAGTATCGATGCGGTACTTCTAACCCATGCCCATCTTGATCATTGCGGTTTGCTACCAAAGCTTGTGCGTGACGGATTCAAAGGCAAAATCTATTGTACCGCTGCGACTTCAGAGATAGCGCGAATTATATTGCTGGACGCCGCACACCTGCAAGAAGAGGATGCCGAATACAAACGCAGGAGGCACGAACGCGAAGGGCGAAAAGGTCCGTATCCTGAGATTCCCCTTTACACTACCGCCGACGCCGAAGCATCTTTCCCACTTTTTACTCCCGTACGATACAAACAGCCCGTCGAAATCGGCGACGGTATCGAAGCCAGATTTTGTGATGCTGGCCATGTTCTTGGCTCCTCGATCATAAAAGTAACAGTTCACCAAAAAGGCAAAACAAGAAGCGTTCTGTTCTCCGGTGACATTGGCAGACCCCACAGACCCATAGTCCGCGATCCAACTTATGTCGATGAAGCAGACTACATCCTCGTCGAGTCAACTTACGGTGATAGAATACATCAGGGACGTGAAGACACTAAGAAATCGATCGCTGATGTCATAAACTCAACAAAAACCGCTGGAGGTAATATCATCGTCCCCAGTTTTGCGCTTGAGCGGTCACAAGAAGTTCTTTATTACATAAACGAATTGCTTCTCGAAGATGCCATACCGCACATAATGGTCTTTTTAGACAGTCCGATGGCCTCCAGCATCACCAAGGTTTTTCAGCACCACCCAGAACTCTTCGACGAGGAGATGAAAAAATTCGTTAGTCGACACGAATCGCCATTCAAATTCGCAGGCCTGAAAATGGTCGAAACAACCAAAGAATCAAAAGCCATAAATCACATAAAAGGTACGGTCATGGTGATAGCAGGCTCAGGGATGTGTACGGGTGGTAGAATAAAACACCATCTTGTCAACAACATTAACCGACCTGAAAGCACCATTATGTTTGTAGGTTATCAGGCCATCGGCACCCTCGGTAGAAGAATAGTCAATGGTGAGAAGGAAGTCAGAATACTTGGCCAAAAACGTCCCGTAATGGCTAATGTGGTGCAAATCAACGGATTCTCAGCCCACGCAGACAAAGAAGAACTTGCCCAATGGCTAAGTGGATTAAAGAAGCCTCCGCGAAAGCTATTTGTCGTCCATGGTGAATCAGACAGCGCCAAGCATTTCGGCCACTACATCAGAGAAAAAACCGGCTGGAATGTAGCTGTTCCAGCCTATAAAGACGAGGTCGTCCTCGATTAGTCGTTGCGAAGCTTGTGGAGAATATCCCAATACGCACCACGTGCTCCTTGGCTGATTGCCTCTGCAAGCTGCGTGTTATCATTATAATTGTGGTCGGTTGGCGCAGCAGTTGTAGCGGCACCCGGCGTGGTTTCCTCAATTGGATCAAAGAATCTTCTATCCCCATCAATTAGGTCTTTTATCAGCCTCGCAGGTCTCGGACCTAAATCCTGAGAAATGTAGAATGTCGGCTTGAAAAAATCTACCGGCCCAGTATATTTCCGTTGCAGGTTCGGATTATCCTCCAACGGGCCTTCTAATTCTACAATACGTGCCATCTCCGTATCCGGATAAACTCTAACACCGAGTGGCGCGCCTGCGCAATCTGGGCCGATTTGCTTTACAAATTCAATAGCTTCAGCCACAGTTTCAGGCGTTTCACCGGGTCCACCCAATAATAAATCAATCATGATCTTTATTCCATTCTTTTGGCACAAGCGAACCGCAGAAGCGAGGTCTTCTTTGCTATGAAGCTGACGATAGGTCCTGAGCATCTGAGGGCTGGCAGAGTCACCTGTAAAATCGATGCCAACGCAACCCCCCTCTCGCATAGCTTGCGCAAGTTCAGCATCAAACGGCACAACCGCCATATAGGCATACCACTGTACTTTATCACCGAGTGACCTACGAATGAACTCTTGGCATACTGCCAGTGCATGACTGCGAGGAATGTTAAACTCAGAGTCGCACAAATGCACCACCTCTACTCCCTGTGTAATTAAAGACTCTACCTCATCAGCTACCTCTGAGGGATGACGTAGCCTAAGTTCTATGCCCTTAGCCAGAGGATCGGCGCAATACACACATTGTCTGTTGCAACCTCGCTTAGTCTCAAGTCCGCATTGACCTCCTCTCTTGAAATACGTGAGGTTATCGATAGCGTCTCGGCTCGTCGGCAGGGAAAGCGGCATGGGCCAAGCCGGATGGTTACTCTGGATGGTCCCATTCAACCGCCAAACAAGGCCATCCACGCTATTAAAGCGCCTCGAGGTTTGCAGCTCATTATAAAGCGATACGGTTGCCTGCTCACCGTCGCCGCGAATACCAAAGTCAGCTCCCGTATACTCAACAATGCGCTCAGCAAAGATTGAAAACCCAACCCCACCAACCACAATCGGAGCATCGGTTAGACTCCGTATCTTATGTACCGTCTCAGTCAAATCGGGAACAAACCACTTTGCGCTTGGCCAAAAACAATCATCAACATTGCGGAATGAAAGTCCAACAAGCTTGGGACTATGGTTAGTAAAGTAGTCTCGCAAGGAAACATCGGGGTCATCACAAAGACACAAATCCAATACATCCACCTCAATGTTTACTTTTCTGGCGCTCGTTGCGAGATAATCGAGCCCAATTGGCCCAATTGCAGGAACCATTCTGTTTGTGTTTATAAGCGTCAACATATTCTTGCAATAATAACCAAACAAAGGACATAATTCAAGATTTCTATAAGATCAACGACAGGATATTAAGTTACTTACTTCTTCGTTCTGCAAAATAACTCAATACAATTCCCAATTCGAACAGAGCATATAGCGGTATTGCCAGAGTTATTTGAGAGATCACATCAGGCGGAGTAACCATAGCGGCAACGATAAATATGGCAAGCAGAACGTATTTTCTTGATCTTCGAAGTGACTGTAGCGAAACCAGCCCCGTCCTGTTCAAAAAGAAAATCGCTATCGGCGTCTGAAACGCAATGCCGAAAACTAACATTAGGACAGTAACAAAAGAAACATACTTTTGAAGCGTCCAGTTCGGCTCAACCTTAATAAACTCACCGAATTTTAGGAAAAAACGCAGCGATATCGGCGCTACTATGATAAGAAAAAACATCGCACCCAGGAGAAACAGCACCGCAGAGAATGGTACTGCCTTATATACATACCGTCTCTCACGTTCATAAAGACCCGCAGCAATGAACATCCACAGTTGATAAAAAACCCAGGGCGATGAGATTATCAAGCCAGCAATTAATGATATCTTCATATACACTATAAAAGCATCTGCCGGTGCGAGCACTATCAGTGGCACACCAGGCATAACCTTGTCATGTGGAAAATAAATTAACGCTTTAACATAATTGAAGACAAAGGGGATAAGGCACAAAATGACTGCTATCAACATACCCCCCAGCGCAAGGAACAAGCGCATGCGCAATTCCTCAAGGTGGTCGCCTAAACTCATTGTGCTGTTAAGCGGGTCTTTTTTTTTGGTACCGCCCATATTAACGGGTCATGTGGAATGTAAACAAACTCAGTTCAGCAAGCTCAGTCCTGTGTTTCAGAGTCTTTGAGCCCAGCAGCGTTCTTAGCTTCATTTACGACATCATCCTTGATTCCTCTGGCCTCATTTACAAGCTCGTCCTTACTGTCTTTAGCCTCATTAATGCCTTTCTTGAACTCGGTAAGGCTCTTGCCTAAACTTCGAGCAAGCTCAGGCAATCGCCTGCCAAATATCAGCAAAGCGATCACAAGGATAATCAGCCATTCCGATCCGCCGGGCAATCCGAACCACGCCATTATATATTGGGAATGTTCAGCCATACTCGCCTCCCATTAACTGCACGTCCTTATTATAAACCAAATCAGGTATTTTGTTAATCAGCCTGACAATTGAAAAACTGGTTGTTAATAATTGAGTATACTTATAATCCATAGCATAGTCAAAACAATAATATAGCTATGGTCAGTGTCGGGTGCATCACGATTTTTAGGCACATTTTCGGATTAGATTTTCCCAATGATCGCTCAGCAACGCACAACGTACCTCCAGCATAGATTTAGCCCCTACACGACTCCAACGCATCCCTGCGCACTTCATACGAGCCTGAACCACATTTTTACACGAACTCTCAATAGGACCACTGTCTATACGATAACCCTCAGCAAGCAATTCGGGATAATTCATCCGTTGCCACCGGGACCGTAAAAAGCCGAGCAATTTATCCACTGCCTGAAACTTATTATCATCACAGAGACGGGCTTTGCTTTTGCACAAGCGATTTAATAATTCTTTGGCTCCTTTTTCCCTTAGAACGTGGCAATATTTTTTTCGCCAGTTGCAGGATGACCGTTGGCTGTGGGGATTTAAAATTTCGGAACACTCGGCTATATGCTGGCAGGCATGCCAGTAATCCATTATTTGTTTTGCTGTGGGAAGATTCTTTTTGATATGATTATGAAAACCTCTTGCACCATCCATCAAAAACACCAACTCATCAGCTCTTGAGGCTCCGATATTGATGGCTTCTCGGCGTGCCATTCGCCCAAAGCTGCTTATTGAACCAAGCAATCCTCGGTGACTGATGTTTTTGCCTTGTTCATCCTCATAACGCAGCAACTTGCATTCCTTCCACCCTTCATCTCTGATATTTATACGCCTAAGACGTATTTATCAGTACGCCATCGGCATAGCCATACAACTTTTGACCGGCAAGATTTTTGAACTGCCTGCTTTTGTCGCCTGAATTGCGAATTTGCCGTATTTGCCCTGAAACCGTCAATATCCGCTTCCTAAGCATCTCATGAGATACATATATGTTAAAGTCCTTACGCAAATATCGACTGGCCTGCTGGTAACTGTTGCCGGCCGAATAGCAAGTCACTAACTCATTGGCAATACGACTGAATTTCCTACCGCTGCTGACCAGAGTGCTTACCGATTTGCTGTTGGAACAGCCGCAGTAATAATATGTGCCGGTCAATGTTATATTGCCCTGCCTGGTGATAAACTCGAACGATTTTGCTCCTTTGTGTCTCATTTTTTTTACACTTATTACACCTGCGATAATCCAGGTCGGTTTGGGCTCTTTCTAGAGCCTTTTGTATCGCTTTTTGCTGAACCTTTTTGAGCAAAGGCTCGAGGTTTTTCATTATCTGCTCATCACTGACATCAAGCAATGTCCCATTAGCTGCTTTTGAAAGTTCGTCCTGTAGTTGCTGACAACCTTTGCGAAATTCCTTTACCGCTTATTCAATCCAATTTTCTTGTGACATGATATAACCCTTTCAAAATAAAGTTCTTATGGGTTATACCATACCCAAAATCAGCGCGCCACTATTTTTTGATGCACCCCCCATACTTTTAATCAGCATGGGCCCCTAAATTTGTACAATCGTCTCTGTCAAACCATCGGCCTTAGGACACTCCATGACTATGCCATAATCAATCGCACAGTTATAGCTTTGCGGCTTTTGTACCCGCGATGCTAATAAGACCGCCCAGCACTACACAGGCAAAAAAATCCTCGTCTCCAGAGCCGTAAGCTATTGATATTTAGATGCTTATATTCAACGGATAGTTTTTTTTCTTGCCTTTAAGCGGCCATTTCGGTTATAATAATCACATCATCAGGAGGAATTTTTAGTACGGTTGCTGGTAAAAGTTATGAAAAAGTTATATTACAATTTCTGGCTGCCTTTTATAGTTACCAAAAGGAGGATTCTCATTCTGGCGATAGCCAGCTACATCGCCCTATGCTAATTACACATCATGGTTTTCGTACTTTTCCTTACCGCTAATTTACAAGCGGTTTTTTTCTGCGCCTGCATATCCACTAAACGTTTGACACGTTCGATACGTAGAGCTAATCTTTTTGAAAAAAATAGCACGATTAGGAGACTCTCTGAAATGATAATAGTTACTGGTGGAGCAGGCTTCATCGGCTCAGCAATAATCGCCATGCTGAACAAACGCAAAATCAACGATATACTCGTTGTTGATGAGCTTGGATCCAGCGAAAAGTGGAAGAATCTGCGAAACCTGTCCTTTGCCGACTATGTCGAGAAGAACGACTTTCTGGATATGGCAATCGAAAATAAGCTCGGCAACAATATCGAAGCGGTCTTTCACCTCGGTGCCTGTTCGGACACAACCGAAACAAACGCATCATATCTCATTAAGAATAATTACGAATACACCAAGTTGTTAGCTCAATGGGCTACGGATTCCAAGACGCGCTTTATCTACGCCTCCAGTGCCGCGACATACGGTGATGGCTCTGCTGGCTTCGATGATGACGAAGACAAAATTAATAAACTCAGACCTCTAAATATGTACGGCTACTCCAAACACCTCTTTGACCTCTGGGCACACAGGACAGGCCTATTGAAAAAGATCGTTGGCTTAAAGTATTTCAACGTCTTCGGCCCTAACGAATACCATAAGGGCAATATGCGAAGTTTTGTTATCAAGGCCTTCGAGCAAA
>CAYNTC010000093.1:0-8362 GCA_964399795.1 uncultured Pirellulales bacterium
GCATTTATGGGACTGGCTGTTGCTTGCACTAATCTTGCCCAGGCAGAACCCTTTTTAAATTGGCCACCAGAGAGTTTCGCACCAGAGTGGTACACATCGTTTCCATATCAACGGAACATCTTTTGGGATTTTGAAACAGACCCGACATCCAATCCGCCTCACTATGAGGGTTACGATGATCCAGATTTGTGGACATCTGACTACGTGGAGTTATGGGATGTCGATTGGATTCCTGGCTACTTAGGCATTGACAACACCAATGGTATGGACACTGTAGGTGGCTATGTGGATTTACACATAGATAACTGGGAACGACCTTGGCCATTAAAGAATGTCTGGATGGTGATAGAGGCTCTGGAACCTATGCCGTGGGACTACCATGTGCAGTTTGGTTTATATGAGCCACCACCGGGGTACTCTGTCGTGGACGTCAAAGGTTGGTACATCACTGATGGTGTCGTTCCCGGATGTACCTATTTATGGTGGTTCCAGTACCAACCTAATGTCCCGTGGGAAGACATAGGTCTTTACATCTGGGCAGATCCGGGTCAAGCGGTTTACATTGACAGCATCCACATTGCAACAGAGTGTATTCCCGCACCGGCAGCTATTCTGCTCGGCAGCATCGGCGTTGGCCTTGTCGGCTGGTTAAGAAGACGTAGGACATTATAATGGGATTAGCGTTATTACGGTCTGTACACACATAGCAGACCACTTACCTTGTTTAAATAATGAAATTAGTAGAGGTGAGGTGATGACAAAGTTTATAGCAATTTGTATAGCGGTTGCATGCCTTGGGCTGTCTGGAGTAGCTCATGCATCTATCATGATAGATTTTGAAAGCGACACGACGGGATTGAAAACAAACGGCTGGTCCAGTGTAGATTCGTCCTTACTGAGCTTTTCCGATTCGGTGGGTGCCCATATGGAAGTGTACGACTATGGCTGGCAAAGTCACGGTCAGGCTCTGTCCGTGCACACTGACTATGATGATAGTTGGTTAATCATGGACTTCTCTATGCTCGCGACTTCGCTACAGTTGGAATTCGGCAACGATGATCCTGGTTGGTCAAATCCGGGTGATCTAGCGATACTAACCGCCTTTCTCGGTGTTTCGCAGGTCGGACAGACGAGTGTTGTCATGAACCGCAACGATAATATGGATCAGTCCATCTCGATTTCGGGCGTCAGCTTCGATCGAGCGACTTTCTACTACGCGGTTGACCCAAGCCTGGGCCTGACCGAGGTAGTGGACAACATCGAGTTCGAGGTGATCCCTGCACCTGGTGCTATTCTGCTCGGCAGCATCGGCGTTGGCCTTATCGGCTGGTTACGGAGGCATAAGAAACTGTAGAACTTTTGTAAGTTAATTACATATTTAGGAATCAAAGAAAGGGCAGGGTCGCTGTATCCTGCCTTTGTTTTTAGCTGTGTTGTTAGGTACTGCCTTTTGTAGGAGGGACTTAATGGGTAAATTTTATGCGATTTTCACAACAGTAAGCCTTTTTTTAATACTTTGTGCGAGCGCATGTGCAGGTTATGTGGTTGATGCAGACCTATCTGATTGGGATGTTACGCCCTTTATCGACTGGAAGCCACAACAAGGTAACGTTGACTACATTGTAGCTGATGGAGTGAATCTCTACGACTGCATAGACTATGGTGAAGAGTACGACTATGAGGCATTGTATTTTGACGACGACGCCGAGAATTTTTATTTTGCTGTTGTCGGCTCGTATGCTCTGGGAGAAGATACGAAAGGTGGAGACCTTGGTATTGATCTGAATAACGATTTTTCGGTCAGTAGTCACGGTTCTGTTACGGGCCTTGAGTACGCAGTCAAAATAAGTTCGGATGTTTTAGGGACTGTCTTAGCTGATCCAACCTGGTCGCGTACATGGCCGCATGAATGGCCGGATGGTTGGCAGGGCGCACCCTATGATACCAGCAATGGAACCATCCTCGGAATGGCAACAGTAGCAGTTGAGTACTATCCATTGATGGAAAATGGCACTTATATTTTAGAAGTAGCCGTACCGAGAGAGCTGTTTCCTATCCAATATGAAAGCGGAGATGTGATTAGTTGTCATATTAGTCACTGGTGTGGCAACGACTCGATTAATCTCACTGGGATCATTAATGTCCCTGAGCCAGCAACGTTGCTTCTTTTTTGTGCGGGTGTTATCTGTATAAATAGGGTAAGATGGGGAAAGACCTAACTCAACAATAAAAGAATCCACCAGAGAAATAAAATTCTTTATCGTGAATATGTTAACCGGATTTGAATATCCAGCTTTTTTACTTTGTACAGTTTACGATTTTTAGCACTTCTAATCACTTTCAACTATATCAGGTCTTTTTTTAGTAACTCAAACTGACCGTTTTTATTGTCATGCTGAGCCGACCTCGCTCCGCCGAAGCGGCTACGCAAAGGCGAGAAGGCGAAGCATCCGTCTTTAGCAAAAGAAAACCCATATTTTTCTCTGGCCAGATTCTTCGCTTCACTTCGTTTCGCTCAGAATGACAATGCGATATATATCTTTGCAAATATAAGACTTATCAATAATAATGTTAGTAAAT
Organism: uncultured Pirellulales bacterium; assembly: GCA_964399795.1. Classification (GTDB taxonomy): domain Bacteria; phylum Planctomycetota; class Phycisphaerae; order Sedimentisphaerales; family Anaerobacaceae; genus CAYNTC01. Next base: position 2,581 of record CAYNTC010000093.1, read on the forward strand.
AGGTCAGTTTGAGTTAGTAACACGATATTCGAGTGTCGTCTTGAATGTAACGCAAACGGGGGTGATTAAGTGATTATCTGCTAGCAAATCAGAAATTTTATAGGTCTGTTATTGCAAGCCTGCACGAATATTATTTTATGAGTACTGAATCAACCCCAACAGGAAAAGGAAATATCCATGTTTTTTCGTAGACGTCAGAAAATACGTATATTATTTATCCTATGGTGTTAGTAATTGGTTCTAATTGATGTACTTTAAAATTTTCGATGTTTTTCTTCTTGACTTGCTTACTTCAGTATGATATACATTTTTAAAACATAACTCTGAAAGGAGGAGGCCATTCCGCATACGTTCAGGATGCTGGCCATAATGCTATGTTAGGGACAGGGAGGGTATTCCGTAGGGATACGGGGAGATGCTAATCAGCAAGGAAAGAACAACGTTTTTAGCAATGCTGTTGTATGTGTGTGCAGCGGCATTCGGTGCCCCAACAGTAGTTCAGATTGACAGTGACATTGTCGGTAAGAAACATGTTCTGACCACATCTGAACTTAATGCCTCTCATATTCAGCTAAGCGAAATTGTTGTAGCGCAGGATTATACTCTGGGATTTTTATCCACCAAAGCGCTCGCTTTTTCCGCAAGTTTATTCAACCTGCACAACTCAACCGCTAACTCTACCAAGTCCCTGACCGTTGTGCCGGGAGCACTATTTATGGTCTTGGTTTGCCCTACAACAAGCAGAATAAACTCGACCAAATACGCCATACGCGATAAAAAAATTCGATTGGTTGCGAAGAAAGAGAAAGTTGTAGCATTCAAACGTCAAGTGCGTTTGATTATTATTTGACTGGGCAAGTAGGAGGGTAGGATCACAAGGAGGTAATCTACCTCCTACTGCCTGGAATTTAAAACTCTTTTGTGATTAATCCTGCACTCAAGGTATGAACATTAATTTTTGGTCTGCTTAAATGGTTCTATTTATTTATTGCATGGAGGGATTTCGCCATGTACCTATTCCGTCCCACCATAAAGAAATGTAATCTATAACCGGCTTGTGTTTATCCTTCTGTTCTGATATTATAAGTGCCATATTCCGAAGTTGTCGCATACAGCCCAATCCACCGATTTGCCAAGCGTGGGCACCAATGCTAACAGCCTCCTGTTCAGCTTGTTTAAAAGCTCCCCGGTCTGTTGCCAGCAGGTCTGCAAGTTTTTCAGCCTGCGGTTTCAACAGCCCCTCCCAATGGATTCGGTCAGCCTTTTCCTTTCTGGATATTTCTGCCAGCAAGCGGTCACGGTTTCTACGCTTCATTTCTCGTTCAGCAGCAATTCGTGCCAGTCTCTCGGAACGATGCCTGCGGCTGGCAGGTACCAATGCCTCAAGCATACCAGTCGCTGGATCGACGACAACCCAAACCAGAAAAGTTGTGCCGAGCGTGCCCAAGGCAACGCTGAGCCGGAAATGACCGGCACTACCAGCGCCAATCATACCAAAACAGCCAGCCAAACCACCCAAAAACGGAGCAGCAACATAAAAAGCCATGTAATAGTTTGTGCTCGTTAGTGGATGTTCTTTTGCTATGATTTGGATGCCGCCGATTCCTCTATAGATTGCAAATAAATATATACTAACCAGTAGAAAGACAATCAGTGCCGAATGTCCTGATAAAGAGAAAACGACCCACCAGTTGAAGCCTGCTTGTCGTAGTGCCAAGACCAGAACATAGCCCGTGCAGATTACGAACCAGACCGTGCTGGCTAAATGGACAGATCGTAGAGTTCGTTGTGTAGACATGGATATCTTTTCACGTAACGACTATTGCTTTATTTTTACAGCCTATACTACAACGACGAACAGCAGTCGGGTTATTTTTAGTAGCCACCTCCATAACCGTAGCCACCCCCACCATAGTAAGTTCTGCCTTCAAGGCCTCGTTCTACAACGTAATACCCTGAAAAGGCTCGTGCAATTGGTCGCAACACCTCCTCAATTACCATAGCTAGCGCCGCTGGTATAGTCGGTGGTACGTATACTATATCGCCTTGTTGCAGCAGAACATCTTTGCGAAGATCACCGTGGACAGACATACGTTCAAAGTTGACTTCGAACACTTTAGATCTTATTTTTTGATCTGCTGAGGGTCTTATGACCTGAACTCGCTGCTCCCAGGCCATAGGATTAGGTTGTGCCTCAGCAAGAGCTCTCAGCACCGTATCCCTGCCGGTATAAACTCTTGGGCCAGGCCTGTTAACCTGTCCCAAAACATAATATACATTGCTTAAATACACAGCGACACGGACATCGATTGGTTTGTCCCCGGGAAGCGTATATAGATCCGCTGCTTTTTCTTTTATCAGTTCTGCTATTTCTGCAGGTGTTTTTCCCGCTGCTTCTATCTCCCCCAAGGCCTCAAAAGACACTTTTCCATCTGGTCGAATGCGCTGGCGTTGCAGGTGGATTTCCGCAACTCTAGAACAATGCACCACAATTTCATCAGGAGGCTGTAGAATATATTTCTCAGCGGTCACATTAACCTCATAGGGCTTGAAGAAGGCCTGGATGTCTTTAGGACGGGACGAGAAGCAACCTGTCAACCCAAAGATGACAGCCGACATAGCTGCCGCTTTTCCTAACCTTGCGGGCTTCTTTGCCATTACGATATTCCTTAAATAATTAAGCTTTTCACCGCAACAAATGGTTATCTGTCTTGCCTGTTTATTTGGCGTACACCAATTTCACTAAACTATAACTATCATCGTACTTTACGTCAAGTTTCTTGACAATTTTTTGGACCTTACGTCGATAATACTTTGGCAGCCGTTTCCGGTGGATGTCACTGCGGTTTCTTGTCTTTCACGAGATTAGCGTTCCTTTCAGATTTAATTTGACGTGCTGAAAATGGATTTCACAGCAACGCTCAGTAGCAATGGATGCTTTGTCTGATTAATATATTTTAACTCTGATGAATGCTGACGTTGTTGCTTTAAAAAAGACGTTGCGGATGCTACTCAATGCAAGTAGATTATATTTAGAAACTTGTGGCAAAGAAACTGCAGAGATCCTCGCTGTAATAGATGTCGACATACACACGAGGCAATAGACCGTAATTTATGCCAGATAGATATCAAAACAGATAATGAAAATCATAAAAGCAATATCGGACTTTCATAAAATAAAGCAGGGTTGTGTGCTCACCATAGGAAATTTTGATGGCGTACATCTTGGGCATCAGCGGATTCTCAAAGCAGTTCGTAAAATCGCTGAACAAAGAAACGTGGAATCTGTTGTAATGACTTTCGAGCCACACCCTGTAGCTATCTTGCACCCCGAAAAGGCTCCTCGTGTTTTGACACCATTAGCTCTGAAAATAGACCTTTTGAAAGATTACGCTGATGACTGTGTGATTGTACTGGAGGATAGTAAAGACTTACTCAGCCTATCCCCTGAAGACTTTATTGACAAGCTCTTGATACAGACCATTAAACCATCCCTAATCGTTGAGGGTGAAGACTTCAATTTCGGAGTTGACAGACAAGGCAATGTGCAGACTCTGAAGGACCTGGGAGCGGAGAAGGATTTCGAGGTTGCTGTTGTACCGCCAGAAAAGGTTCAGCTCGCGATGGGCCAGAGTATTAGAGTATCGAGTACGATGATACGCTATATGCTCGAAAGCGGCCATGTATCTGATGCTGCTATGGCTTTGTCACGTCCCTACCGCCTTATAGGACGAATCGTTCCCGGAAAGGGAAGAGGTAAGCAACTTGGTTTTCCAACACTTAATATGCAGAGACCTGAGCAAGTCATTCCTGCTGAGGGTGTTTATGCCGGGTTTGTTGAAATTGCCGATTATGAGCAGCGACTCCTGCAAAGTCAGCAGAGAATCCCTTCAGTCTTTAGCATAGGACAAGCTCGAACATTCGCTGATGAACATCCGCTACTGATTGAGGCACACTTGCTGGTAAAGCAGGTCGATAATATGACCGACAAATGGATGGCGATGGATTTTTTGGGGCGGCTGCGTAGCCAGCATAAATTCAGTACACCAGAGGCCCTTGCCAAGCAAATCGCAAAGGACTGCGAAACAGCGAAGAAGATACTAACAGACAAACAGCAGTAACGCGACCTTGTGATTGGTTGGCTAAGCGTACCGGAGACTGAATTAGCCGGACAGGAGTATGTCTTTTTCAAAATCCTTCAAAGTCCACTGGAAGTCACTAAAAACAAAATTCAAAGCCTTGATTCTACTTTTAGGTTTTCTGGCTGCCACGATTACTGTCTGTGGTTTCATAGTCAGTAGTATCAGGTGGTTCCAGAGCGACTGGAAGAAGAGCGATGCATATATCTGGCTGTTTCAGCAACACAGAGATGTCATTCCTCTGATGGTAATTAACACCGGCGCTGCAGTATTGATACTTCGCCGTTGCCGGATGGCTCTCAAACGAAAACGCAAACTGCACTGGAGTTTGGTATTCTTGTTGGGTTGGGGACTTCAGATCATGCTGTCACTGCCTGCTGGTATCTGGCAGGGGATTAACAGTTGGTCGTATTTGCCCATAAATGGGACTCCACTTTGGTCCAGGATTCTAACACCGCTTACGAACTGGCCTTTTAATGCCGGAGGTTACACTGTGAGGCGCGTATTCGATTCTACAGTGGGCTTTTATAGCAGGCTTCTTCCGGAACGCCTTGGTGGTATCCTTGGCAACATGCCTTATTTCGCCGCACTCATTATTGTTCAGGGATCAATTCTTGCAGCAATCCTCACAATAAGCTATAAATGGCGCAGGAATCTGTTGGGTTACGTCACGATAGCTTTGGGAATCTTGTTTCTTGTGAATTCCCTGTTCGGCTTGAGTCTTTCTTGGCCTAAGATTTAATTGCTGTTCTTATCAGCCAATATCTTACAAAGTGTACATCGCTGGCCACGCATAGATGTATCTCGCTCTTGTGCATCGATTCGTTTTGGCACTGTTTGCAGGCAAGCCTTTCAATGCAGATATGTTTACATATTCGAAGCTATAAAGGGGCATTAGAAATATGACCTAATTGATTTTTGCTGGCTTAACAGGTATCCGTACTTGCAATTGTGTTTGCTTTCAGATATAAAAATCGAAGGACATTGGTCGATTGGCTTATATTATGCCTGGGAATTTTGTTCCTAGTAAATTCTTTTGCCAATGTAACCTGGTTTTGGGCTGGAACGTAAACAGGCAAAAAACAAAGAATATACTGTAGTAGGTAAAAGGAAAAGAGGTTTCGCTTGGAGTTATAGAGGGTATTGTTATGAAACATAGAGGTTTGGAGAGTCCGGCAGGTACGGCAGTTGTTCCAGTCAAAGTTCTGAAGGTATTGTTCTGTCTTATTCTTTTAGTTGGAATAGTGGGGCAGGCAAATGCTGGATGGGAGCAGGTCGGTGGAATTCTAAGCGGGATTAAAGCGCCACATTTTCCAGATCGGGATTTTAATATTATCGATTATGGCGCAGTTGGAGATGGAAAAACTGATTGTACCGAGGCTTTCAGAAAAGCAATATCAGCCGCCCATGAAGCTGGCGGTGGGCGAGTAGTTGTTCCCGCTGGTTCGTTCTTATCAGGTGCAATCCATTTGAAAAGCAATGTCAATCTACATATCTCAGATAGTGCTGTTATTAAATTCTCAGTGGATCCTAATAGTTATCTTCCGTCGGTTTATACCAGATTTGAGGGCGTCGAGTGCATAAATTATTCACCTTTAATCTATGCTTATGAACAAGAAAATATAGCTATAACTGGCAAAGGG
>CAYNTC010000094.1:0-8268 GCA_964399795.1 uncultured Pirellulales bacterium
AAAGCTTGTATTGGTTGTCATAGCTCTATTTCCCGAATCTGTTTAAAGTAAATAACTCAAACTGACCGATTCTTTGTGTCATTCCCGCGCAGGCGGGAATCTATTAAAGTTTTGAGCAAATTGGATTCCCGTTTTCACGGGAATGACAAAGTGCAATATATTATTGTCAAACAGGTACTTACGTTGGTTTTCAATTAAAATCCGGTCAGTTTGAGTAAATAAGCTCAAATAATATTGTTACTTAGGACCAACAAATACAATCAGATTTTACCCGCTGTGTTTATTTATCAACTCTATCATTTGAGAAGTTGCTTGTCTTATGCCGACAAAGATTGACCTTGCTATTATGCTGTGACCTATGTTGAACTCACATAGACCTTTTATGCCCGCAATACCGGCGATATTACGATAGGTCAAGCCATGGCCCGCGTGCACTATAAGTTTTCTCTCCAGTGCCAGGTCTTTTGCCGCTGCCAGTTCCGCAAGTCTTTTTTCTGCTGCTCGCTGGCTTTTTGCATTCGCATACATTCCTGTATGAAGTTCAATAGCATCGCAACCAGTTTTAAATGAAGCGATTATTTGCTCTTTATCAGGTGCTATAAAAGTGCTTACAAGTATGCCTTTTTTATGCATTCTCTTGACCACTTCGTTTAGTCGTTTTTTATGCTTTGCGCAATCCAGACCGCCTTCCGTCGTCAGCTCAGCTCTCTTTTCCGGCACGAGTGTCACCTGGTCCGGCTTAATCTCCTCGGCGATTTTTACTATTGGCTCAGCCATGGACATTTCCAGGTTCAGCTTACAAGCCACACTCTCTTTGAGCAATCTGACATCCCGGTCGTTTATATGGCGTCTATCCTGACGCAGGTGAACAGTAATACCGTTTGCCCCAGCCAGTTCGCATTCGGCCGCTGCCCAAACAGGGTCCGGCTCATCTGTTAATCGCGCCTGTCTGACTGTCGCAACATGGTCAATATTGACATTCAGCACAGCCATTATAAGCATCTCCTTGAATTTTGCCGAATTGTATCACGCTCGCAATTTACATCAAGACAATAACGTCTTAAACTACCATCTTTCGGGATGGTTTGAAAGTTAAATTTCATAGAGAGTTATAATAGTGTGCGTGTCGAATTTGGAGGTAGTTTTTTGGCCTTTAGCACCAATTTTTCCGCAGGTGCGTATCCATCCCCAAGACTTCAGCGAGCTCAATCGAGCCGCTACGCTTGAGGCTGCCACACGTCATTCATTATCTATCGTGCCTCTTGCCTCGTTTATGACGATCGGGTGGCAGCCTCCCCTAAGGGGGGATGGCTTTTTTCCTTATGAGCACCAGATTCTATAAGTTTCAGCCGCTTGAGTTCATTATCTTGGCTTGGTTTCAAACAGTATGTGGTTGCGAAGTTTGGCACGATAGTTTAGTATACCCGCAGCTCAAATCGCCCTAAATGGTTGCGGCAAATATCTGTATAGGGCACGATTCGAATATATGCCAAATAGGATTAGGCATATAAGCATCACGCTTATTGGCGGTAAGGATAAGATGAGACTTAGCTGGCCCACTCGTGTTACCATTCTTCGAATCCTGTTAATCGTTCCGTTTGTGATTTGTATGCTGAAAATAAACGATCCTCGATTAACCTATTCTTTACAGGTTACTATGCGGTACATCGCTGTTGTTATTTTCCTGTTCATGGCGATAAGCGACGCTCTGGATGGTTATTTAGCCCGCAGGAAAAAGCAGATAACTCGACTCGGCTCATTCCTGGACCCGATTGCTGATAAGCTTCTTATAACTTCCGCATGTCTATTGCTCGTTTCGGAGCGAGCTCATGTTGAGGAATTCTTACTTCCATCAACGGTTGTGGTTTTGATAATCGGCAAGGATCTGTTTCTTTTGATTGGTTTTGTGATCGTTTATCTTATTACTTCACATATTTATATAGCTCCGGTTTTTGTAGGCAAGCTTGCTACGACATTGCAACTGGTGATGGTAGCTGCGATATTGATTGCCCCTGAGGTTTCCATTGTGGTGCCGGGCTGGATTTGGCTGTTGCGATTTTTGTGGTGGTCGGCGGCGGGCACTGCCATATTGGCAACACTTATTTACATTCGCAATGGAAGTCGATATATTGAAAGCTATGAGAAGGAAGATTCGTGAGTCGCCCGTACACGCGAGCGGACCAGAATATGAACCGTTAGCCAGCAAGCGTCAAAGGCAGGATCAGGATATGCCGACACAGTTCAGTGAAATTACAGGAATCCTTGAGGAGCTTCGCCAGGGGAAGATGATTGTTCTTGTTGATGCGGAGGATCGCGAAAACGAGGGGGACCTGATCTGCTCTGCTGAGAAGGTCACACCTGAAGTTATAAATTTCATGAGCAAATTCGGCAGGGGCCTGATTTGTCTGCCTTTGGCTCCAGAAAAATGCGATTCGTTAGGCCTATATCCCCAAAGCCTTGAGAATAAAGCCCGCTTTGGAACAGCTTTTACAGTCAGTATCGATGCGGCAGAAGGCGTAACCACCGGCATAAGTGCTGCTGACCGTGCCGCTACCATACTCGCTGCAATTGGTGACAACGCTAAGCCGGATGACCTTGTCCGTCCGGGCCATATCTTTCCGCTCCGTGCCAAAGAGGGCGGGGTACTGGTTCGAGCAGGGCAGACCGAAGGAGCCATTGACCTGATGCGTCTTGCAGGTCTAAAACCTGCTGCTGTCATCTGTGAGATTATGAACGACGATGGCACTATGGCGCGGGTGCCGGAGTTGTTGCAGTTCTGCGAAAGACACGACTTGCGAATTGTCTCTATCGCTAAGCTTGTTGAGTACCGATTGCAGCGGGAAAGCCAAGTAAAGCGCGTTGAGTGTGTGAATCTGCCTACCGATTACGGTGAGTTCAAGCTGATTGGCTATGATAGCATAACATCGCTCGAACCACATCTGGCTTTGTGCAAAGGCGGTGTTGGCGACCTTGACGAGAGCGGAAAGCCGATTGAGTATGATGAGCCGGTTCTGGTACGAGTGCATTCGGAGTGCATGACCGGCGATCTATTCCATTCCCAGCGCTGTGAATGTGGCTATCAGTTAGTAACTGCAATGAAAATGATTCAGGATGTCGGCAAAGGCGCATTGATTTATCTGCGGCAGGAAGGACGAGGCATCGGCCTGGCTAACAAATTACGTGCCTATAAGCTGCAAGAGCAGGGCTTTGATACAGTCGAGGCCAATCTGAAGCTCGGTTTTGTAGCTGATAGGCGCGACTATGGAATCGGTGCACAGATCTGTCGCGACCTTGGACTTAGGAGAATACGTATCTTGACAAACAATCCGAAGAAGATTAACCGCCTTGAGGTCTATGGGATAGAAATTGTTGAGCAGATACCGCTCAGAGCCGAGCCGAGTAAGCACAACATTGACTATTTGCGAACTAAAAAGTATCGCCTCGGACACATGTTCGATGAGGATTTATAGCCCATGAAAGCGATCATTTTATTTCTAAAGACATTGCTACTCGTATTTGTAATTTTTCAGGCTGGCTGTGGACCGCAACCTGGAGCGAGCCAGCAAACGTCTGAAACTGGACAAGGCTTTGATATTGCTCTTTATGCCGATTATGCACCAGCGAAGGTAGAGATATTGCCCTTGACGGAGTTCGTTGGCCTCGACAGTCCCGACCAGAGTCCACAGATCGACGTTTACGTCGGCTTGTCCGACTCGTTTGGCTCGCAGATAAAATCAGCAGCCGTGTTTCGTTTTGAGTTGTACGAGCGTGTACAGCGTTCGGCCGAGCCGAAGGGAAGGAGAGTGGCTATTTGGCCAGATTTCGACCTGGCTGCTATAGCCGAGAACAATAATTACTGGCGGGATTTCCTAAGGGCTTATGAGTTCAATTTGGATTTCCAGCCCGAAGCCGACCACAGTTACATATTGCAGGTGACTTGCCTCTGCCCCAGTGGCAGGCGAATTTCAACTGAATTCGGTCTTAAGCATTAAAAGTGAATTTCTTCCAGTGGTGCGGCTGGATTTGTATCAGCAGTATCGGATTGTACATATCTCAATATAGTCTTTTTACACACGAGGCTGGAGCCTATATCTAATGTGGTTGGACTAATAATTTCAGACTGACCTAATTTTAATTGAAAACCAACATAAATAGCTATTTGACAACAACATATCGCACTTTGTCATTCCCGTGAAAACGGGAATCCAATTTGCTGAAAACTTTTATGGATTCCCGCCTGCGCGGGAATGACACAAAGAATCGGTCAGTTTGAGTAATAACCCATTTTACAGCAATCCTGTTCGTAATTCGGATCCTATTGTCGATGGTGAGTGGAGATTCAATGCTTTTTCAGCCAGCGAAAGCGAAAGACATCACGAATTCTCTCGGTGAACCGGACTCCAAGATGTTGGGTGCTGGTTTTGAAGTCGGCCTTTTTGAAGTCTTCAGGGCCGGTCTTGAGGGTTGATTTGCCACGCAAAGACAATAACAGGCCAGCTAACCAGCCGAGGAATGAATTTGCTTTTGTGCGTAAAGACATTGTTTGGTTCATAGTTGATAGTTAATAGTTCGTAGTTCATAGTTGGTAGACTAAAGACAATGAACAACGAACAATGAACAACGAACAACGAACAAATTTTCATCATCTTTGAACTGCCACTTTTAGCGAGCCGAGCAGTTCTTCGCCGGTTCGGCTTTGCCATTGGGATTGGCCGAACAACTGGTGCCTGTCGAGAATCTCTGCATTCGCATCGTAGTATCTCTGTACAGCGCCAGTGCCACCCTCTGCAGCGCCGGAGGTTTTGTAATCACCTTCGAGCAGCCAGGCGCTTACTTCGTTATCATACTCAGCCGGGTAGATAAGAGCCACGGCGAATTTGTCATCGCTGTACTTGGCAAGGTGCACTTTTGCCCGGCAGGGCGGTGACATCCTGACAGCCAGGTTAAAAAGTTGTTTGAAATCTTTCTTTGCGGCCTCTTCGTCTTCTGAATAAAAGAACATTCCCGCTTCCAATTGAAATGTCTGGTTCGTTACACCTTTTAATTCGAGTCTGCCATCAGGGTAAGCTCGATGGATTTTATAGACCTTGCAGTCTTTATACTTTTCGCTCTCTAAAAGCTCGGCCACTTCCTGGGCGGTATATCCAACGCCGGTATTCTCACCGAAGTCGACAATATACAATCCCACATATTTATCCGGTTTTTGTAATTTCGGCAGCTTCATAATGGATAATTATATCCGGAGATTTGGCCGGTTGCACAGATTTTTTTTGCCGGTTTGCTTATCGGTTGGGCAGTAGCATTCTTGATGCAGTGGTGGTGATGTCTGCGCGATAGATTTGTTGTTTGGCAGGTAGTTTTTTTGCCAATTGTCCTGATGGCACACAATAAAACTTGCAGATAATACTTGACACTATTAGTGTGGTTTGTAGTATGTATAATTTTATGGTATATTATACATACTGAGTGGGACCAGGATAGTGATGGTACGTTTTGAATGGGATGCTAAAAAGGACCAGCGGAACCAGAGCAAACATGGCATCTCTTTTGGCTTGGCTCAGCAGGCTTTTCTGGACCCTAATCGTGTTATCGCCAAGGACCTAAAGCACAGCGGAAAAGCACAGCGGAAAAGCACAGCGGTATTTTTGCATTGGCCGGGTAGGTGACGGAGTAGTCACTGTCAGGTTTACTTACAGAGGCGACGTGATCAGGATTATCGGCGCCGGATATTGGCGAAAGGGAAAGTTGGCTTATGAGAAAGAGAACGAGATACAATGATGAACCCATTGAATTTCAGGTCATAGATGATTTTCTACCACCGCCGGAGAAACTTGCCTTGAAGGAGGAGAATGTCAAAGTTACTATCACTTTGAGCAAAGAGAGCGTGGCCTTTTTCAAAAAGGTTGCTAAGAAAAGGCATTTTCCTTACCAGAAGCTGATTAGAAAGGTGCTTGATCACTACGTGGCCCGCTACAGAAGTGCCTGAGAGAACCAGCAAGATATGAGCCTTCTGTTTTAGAGAAACATTTACAGAATAAGCACTCAACTGGTTATTATCAGAGTTCATTACAAAGTCTTTATATCAATACGTAGACGAAATAGCAGCTGAGGTTACTGGAACACAGATTATGGTTCTAGGGATCCGGATATGAAAAGTGATCTGTAAAATGAAAGGATTATGGAATGACGAATGGTGCGGCTGCGGGTGCGGCTGCGGGAGGCGGCGCGGCAGCAGCGGCGGCGATTGCAGATGCGATTAAAGCATCCGGAGCGATTGTCAGGGTCGAGCCAAACGATTTTATGACAATCCTGCAAAGGCTTGACAATCCCCTAATTGTACATACAACAGGCGGATTTTTCTCGACGAATTACCAATATCTGACAAGCTATAAAGGGCTTGTTTTTTATACAAAGTCGCCAACTCCTTTGACGCTGTCAACTAAGGTGGAAATCGTGAGAGCTAAGAAGATATGGATCCCGAGCTAGTTCGTGTTGCGTGAAGCATATCCCGTATTTCGTATGTCGTGTTGTAAATCTGCAATAAATAATAGGCATGTTGTGTGCAGAGCACACCCTATCGATAAATAGGGGTAATTTTCAATTTTGCAAACTTTCTTTTGCCTACCTGAACAACCATTCCATCAGTCAGCGTGATTCTGGCGTTGGGATCCGTCGCTTTCTGGCCAGCGATTGTCACCGCTGATTGGGCAATCATACGCTTAGCCTCTCCACCGGTTTCGACCAGCTTGCAGGCCAGAAGAAGTTGCTTTACAGAAATCGGATCGGCCGGCAACTGGATTACTGGAATTTCATCTGGCAATTGACCCTGAGCAAAAACCTTTTCGAATTGGACGGCAGCAGCTTCAGCGGCGGACTCATCATAGAACTGTGAAACAATCGTCTTTCCCAGCAGGATTTTGGCTTCTTTAGGATGAGTTTTGTCGGGATCGACCAGTTCAGCAATTCTCTCGATCGGCAGATCAGTCAGAAGCTTAAAGTAGTTTTCCATCATCTCATCGGAGATACTCATAACTTTGCCGAATATTTCGTTAGGCTCATCGGTTACACCAATGTAATTGCCGAGCGATTTACTCATTTTTTCTTTTCCATCCAAGCCGACAAGTATGGGCGTCGTAATAACGACCTGCGGCTGTTGGCCGTTGAGTCTTTGCAGGTCTCTGCCGACAAGGTTATTGAAGGTTTGGTCGGTGCCGCCCAATTCAACGTCGCTTTTTATAATGACGGAATCATAGCCCTGCATCAGAGGATATAGAAATTCGTGCACACCGATGGGCTCGCCCTTTTTGTGTCGCAATTCGAATGTGTCGCGTTCGAGCATGCGCGCGACCGTCATACTGCTTGCGAGCTTGATGATGTCAACTAATTTTAGGTCCGACAGCCATTCGCTGTTGTAGCGTATTTCGAGTTTGTCTTCGGATGTGTCGAGGATTTTGCCTGCCTGCTCGAAGTATGTGTTGGCGTTTTGTTCGATCTGCTCGGCTGATAGCATTGGCCTGGTGGCACTTTGGCCGGTCGGGTCGCCAATTTGAGCGGTATAGTCGCCGATGATAAGAACAGCTTTTTGGCCGAGGTCCTGAAACTGCCGCATCTTGCGCAAGACGACGGTATGGCCCAGATGTATGTCCGGACTGGTGGGGTCCAGGCCGAGCTTTATGCGCAATTGTTTATTGGTTTTAGCGGCTTCGGTTAGTTTCTGCGCTAACTCGGCTTCTGTGAAGATTTCAACGGTGCCGCGTTTTAGCAGCTTGATCTGTTCAGCTATTTTCTGGGCCATATACTATTCTCGATATAATGTTGTTTTGAGTTCAGGATTATAAAAGATGCCCAGAGTATGAGCAAATAATTACTTTATTGGCGTCGCTGATAGATTTCTTTCTCGATAAGCGTTTTTGTCCTATAATAACTCTATGAATAAGGACGTATATAAAGCAGTTGAAAGACGAAGACGCAAGGCGTTGGCGATGATCGATGAGGTATTTTCGGTGCTGATGACTCTTGTCGGCAGCCTCCGCAAAGCGGTAGTTGCGTAGTTGCGTAGGATGGGCTTCAGCCCATGCTGATCCTGCGAAGGGCGAAGCACAAGTTAGCCCATGCTGTCCCTACAGGTCATAACGAAAGGGCTTAGCGCAATGCAAAGTATAATTCAGGTAACATGCTATCATGGCGGCAGCCTCCGCGAAGCGGTAGCCAACGATAAGCGTCTGAAGAATTACCGCCTTGCGGTAATCCGCCAGAAGACCTCAGGCC
>CAYNTC010000095.1:0-8230 GCA_964399795.1 uncultured Pirellulales bacterium
AGATGGAAAAAGGAATTACCATGCAGACAGTCTTACAGACAAACATTTCAGGTCTTCAACCCAACCGAGGCAAAGTACGCGACATATATGATCTTGGTAATAAGCTCCTTATTGTCGCAACCGACAGGATAAGCGCCTTTGATGTGGTTATGGCTAACGGCATACCTTATAAAGGTATCGTCCTGACCCAGATTTCCCTTTTCTGGTTTGATTTTTTAAGCCATCTCGTTGAGCATCACTTGATTACCGACAATATAAAAAAATTTCCTGAGCCACTTTGTAATTTCCCTGAGCAACTTGCCCATCGCAGTATGTTGGTCAAAAAAGTTGAAGTTTTGCCGATCGAATGCGTCGTAAGAGGGTATTTAGCAGGTTCCGGTTGGACTGAATATAAAAATAGCGGCACCATCTGTAGTCAGAAATTACCTGAAGGCCTGAAGCAGTGTCAAAAATTGCCAGAACTAATATTCACTCCCGCAACAAAAGCTGAAAGAGGAACGCACGACGAGAATATAAGTTTTCAACAGTGCGTAGACATCATTGGCCGGGAAGCTGCTGAGTACGTTCGTGACAGGAGCATTGGGATTTTCAAAGAGGCAAGTGCGTACGCCGAGAGCAAGGGTATAATACTTGCTGACACAAAGTTCGAATGGGGCCGAGTCGATGGCAAGATTATTTTGATTGATGAAGTCCTGACGCCGGACTCTTCTCGTTTTTGGCCCGCGAACAAATACGAACCTGGCAGAGACCAGGAAAGCTTCGACAAGCAGTTCGTCCGCAATTATCTGGAGAGCATAAACTTCGACAAATCCGGCCCAGGTGTCGAGCTGCCCGACGACATAGTGGCTAAAACCAGCGAAAAATACATCGAAGCATACGAGCGCCTAACCAGCAAAAAGTTCCAGTTCGGCAATTAAGAATTTTCACGCTGTGTTCTTGTTAAGCAAAATGCAATTGCTCTTGCCTTGAATAAATGCGTGTGCTAATTTTTAGGACTCGATCAAAAGCCCTCAATAAATCCGGCTTGCAGTTTTCGAGCAACTTCAATACATCTTGCTTACCCTCAACCGTATAGAAACTCTTAGTAGGAGTAAAATAAACAAGGACTTTCTTTTTCTGCTCAGACAAATTTAGAATATTGTTTAAAGTACCCTTGCTTTTTCCATCCCACAGCATGAATCCGTAATCTGCTTCCTCACTCATAAGAACATCTTTAATGATATAATAATTAAAATCTTTCCTGGGTCTCTTCGAATGAATATTTCTCGTTTCCCACCTTCCGAGGTTGTTTCGACATACATCACCCATGCAAAACACTAAAACGTTTCTATATTTTTTCTCCGCCAAATATTTTTGCATCGCCTTATCAGCACCATTCGCATCGCCAAGAAGTATACGATACCCCTTAGCAATAATATTATCGGCGTGTTCTTTTACTGCTTGGCTTAAACGTCCCATTTTGCGAGAACCACCGAAGAATACTTTATTCATCTTTTTCTCCGAGTCATGGTAAGTGTGAGAACATATATTTCTTTTGCTTTCCCTTCGTTTTTCAATGCTAAGGTTATGGCGTTAAGGGTCGCTCCAGACCGATAAAGGTCGTCAAATAAAATGATATTTTTTCCTTTAATCTCGTCTTTAACAATAGCGAAGGCATCTTTAAGAATCTCCATCCGTTTATTGAACTCATACACGTTTTTGAGTTCCGAAGTTTCCTTTTTTTTAACGACACAATCTGTACATAGTTTTATATCGGTAAGTTTAGAGATGCCTTTTGCAACAGAAACCACAGGTTGGAATGTACGTGTTTTACGTGATGGGGGAACAGGAATGATCAAATCTAGCGACCAGTTTTTTTTGTTTAAAAATCCCACAGCAGTATCAATGATGACCCGAAGCACTGACTTGTCTGACTTGTACTTTAATCGATACAATAGTTCTCCAATATCACTCCTTTGGGTATTAAACTGAGGTCGGCCATATTCATCGTCACCGATATGTTCACTACTTAGTGTATGGACATCCAGAGCGTAGCCAGAAGTCCATTTTCCTTTAATTTGTTTTGGTGAAATCCTTATCATGATATCACCTTAAAATTGCGACAAATTATTTGATAATATGGCTTCTACACAATACGAACGTCATTAAACATAATTCAAGAAATCGATTTTGTCATAAGTACTTTTATCATTACGTTTTTATATTGTGCAAATCATAATCTATATTCATAAATTCTATGCTTACCAGATAATATAATACAATTGATGCTACAAATCAAACTACAAAAACGAGCACATTGAATTTGTATAGGCCAAATAACACAAAATATAGAACTTTCCGCAAATGTTTTACACAAAATAAATCGCCGCTGGTTAATATACAGTAGAGCTAAACATGTTTACGCTTACTGGCAGATTATAGAACATAGCAAGAGATGTATAGGATATAAATAATGAAGTTTCCCGGGCAAGCAGAGGTTTTTCAACGAGCGAGAGCAAAATATATGAATTTTTTAGCATCGGTTCTCTGGAAGTTGACGGGCGATCGGGAACTTTTTACCGAGGCGATGCAGTATGCCCTGTTGGGGATGTGGCAACATATCGGCAAATTAGACGGCAAAAAAGCAGGCAGTTATATCTATAGAATTGCCCTTTCAGCTAATACCAAGGCATGGCGAAACAGGATCGGCCGGGATGGGCAGTTAAGCCGAAACAATTTTGGCTTTGAGAAAAGCCCCGACGAGAGGCTAAATAGAGACGAAATAACCATGATGGTCAGACGCGAAATCTGCCAGCTACCAGCTAAGCAGGCTAAGGCCATTGTAATGCGATACCTCGAACAACATGATTACCAAACCATCGCCGGGAAACTCTCTTGCACTGAAGCTTCAGCAAGGTCACACGTATCAAAGGCCTTGGCTACTTTGAAAAGCAAGTTGGCGACTAATGCTTAAAAGGAACAAAACTATGAACAGCGAAAGAATTGAAGAAATCTTGAAAAATATCGGCGCCGAAGATACTCCAGTTGATGTACACAAAATCGCAGAGAATATCTCCGAGGATTTTAGCAAAACTTTAACACAGCCGAGACAGCCGGGGCTCATCGTTTTAGGAGATTATATTATGAAAAGCAGATTTATAAAATCAGCCGTTGCCGCGGTGGTGATAATCGCAGCAGGGATATTTTTCTACACAACTAATAATATAGTTCCTGCCGCATATGCTCTGCAGGATACAATAGAGGCTTATAACTCGATTCGTTGGCTGCATATAGACCAATCAGCACCAGTTGGAGGGCAGATCTGGACATCAGAGTTCTGGTTTGAGTGTGACGAATACGGAAATGTTAACAGAATGAGATATCAAACTCCCTATTGTGGTGATGCTATCGGTTCAATGGCTATTGTAGGAAACTTTGACCAATCGCAAGTCTGGCTGGCAGAGCATAATCTACATTTGGTAGGATACGGTAATCCGAGCAGTATGCTTGGATTCGACATTACCGGAGTCGACCCAAAGGTACTTTTTGAAAGACTGGAACAACAAGAAGATGCAGGCCAGATCATTCTGGATGTAAATGAAACTACATTAAAAAATGAGCCAATCATTGTTACAGTAACATACCCAGCAGAAAGTTTGTCGGTTGACTGGAAAAAGGCATTTTATATCGACAAAGCAACTTATCTGGTTACTAAAAGTGAAAAGTTCCAAAAAAGAAACGGCAAATTCCAGCTTGTAAACACTTATGAGTTCTCCGGTTATAACGATGAAATCGATCCGGCGATGTTCAGCTTCGATGGAGAATTACCAGATGATATAACAACAATAGATATGTCCGGTATAGAAGCTGGATTAGAACAAGGCCATATGACCGATGAAGAAGTAGCCACTGAGATAACTAAGCAGTTCTATGAAGCAGTTATTGCCAAGGATTTTACCAGAGCCGGCCAACTATACCTTGCTGCTCCTGGTTTTTTAGTTGAAAAAGCATTTATGGGTATCAATGTTATAGAAATTACTTCTGTCGGCCAGGCATATCCGGATTCGGACCCGGATTCGAATAAAATGGTTAGTCTCTGTAAATTGCTGATAGAGTTTGGCGACCAGTATTACAATTCCGATGCCCAGATGCTTATTTATCCAATAGATGAAAATCCACGCCTCTGGATTATCGGCGGAAGTAATGTAAATGTTAGCCCTGTATCAGGTGAAATTCAGATATCAAAAGGCCAAGCGGATCTGAGTAAAGTTACATACGAAGACCTTAAACCGGGAGAACTAATGCAGGATTGGCTCATTCTTGAGCCGATCCGAATTGAGGTGCGCGGCGATACGCTTTTCCCTTCTGAAGAAACACAAAAACAATATTTTGATACAGAGCAACTGGATGTGACACAGTTTGAGCCCGTGGTGAATTTTAACGACAAGATTTATGAATGGGCGGTTCTTGAAAACGAATACGGAGTTATTAATCTTACAAGTGTGTATGAGGACTGGTATTTGATTACGTACCTTTGGGCACAGATAGACATGCCCGAAGAAAAACAAGGAACTCTGGGCATCGGTTCGGATGACAGCGTTAAGGTTTGGCTGAACGGTGAGTTGGTGCACGAGAACTGGATCGTCCGCGGCACGGTAATAGACAACGACCGTGTCCCTGTTACTTTCAAAAAGGGTATGAACCAGATTGTGATAAAGGTCCAGAATAGAGGCGGCCCGTGGGGATTCTGCTGCAGATTGTTGGACGAATAGACGACCAAATTAATTGATATGGAACGAAAGAAAGGCCGGACTATTTAGCCCGGCCTCTTTATGCGCCTCTTAGGTCAAAGTGTTTCTTTGCCTTACAAATCCAAATATGGAAGAAAAAATCTGTTTTCTTTATACTAAAGCAATTATCTCAGTTGTTATATAAGTGACAATCGATTGTTCTTGGTTCAGGAAAGCAACTTTTTGATGTTAGAAGATAGACTGCTTATATGGAAGTTCAATCGCGGCAGAAAAGAGGCCCTGCGATATATCTATGAAAAGTACAAAAACGATTTGGTAACGTTAGCAGCTGCTCTACTGGCCGATGTGGCTTCTGCTGAGGATGTTGTGCATGATGTCTTCGTCCGTTTTATAAAGTCTTCCGAGGGTTTCCGCCTTACCGGGAGCTTGAAGGGTTATCTGGCAACGTGTGTTGCCAATGATGCACGCAATAGAAACAAAGCAAGGCACAAACAGGCGAATTACGGCCTGGATAGAACAGATGTGATTTTGTCGAATTCAAACAGCCCGGATGCTGCTGCGATATTTGGTGAGGAGCTACGTCAATTAGGTTCGGCCCTTGCACAACTTCCGTATGAGCAGAGAGAAGTTTTAATCCTGCATATTTATAGCGGATTAAAGTTCAAGGCGATCGCTAAATCACAAGGTATTTCAATCAACACAGTGCAGGGCCGATATCGGTATGCAATGAATGAACTGCGGTCGTCGTTAAATAGCGAGGCGAAAAAATGAGACCGGTAAGTGATATACACAGGCTGATTAAAAAATTGCAGATAAAATCAAGTGCCGAGCTGGATGGAAGAGTCCATGATGATATTACCAAAATTCTGGCTGAATCCGAAAAGATAAGTTCGACAAGGCTGAATATATACAGAATCATTAAAACGGGCGGAGTAATGAAGCTCACCGTTGCAGCAGCCATTCTCATCGCCTTCGGCATCGGCCTCTTCATTGGTCGTTTGTCGAAACCGACTCAATCGAAGCCGCATTCGCTTGATATCAATGGTTATATCCAGGTTGTAGCAACACATCCAACCCCTCCAACAGAAGAAGACAGCTTTTGGCGACGCAAAGCCCTCGCAGCAATGCAGCCGAGACCTTATATACAAACGCAAACAACTAAAACAACACTGCTTAACGCCTATAAACAATATCTAAAGGAGAAAGATCATGACTAAGAAAAACCTCATCAACTTTTCACTTATTGCCATGTACACAGCCGCTATATTTATCCTCGGCTGTATACCTGAAGATTCGCTCCAATGGTCCGCAGATGGTTCAACCGGCATCTACAGCAAAGAAGGCGCTTTATTTCTTGTCGATGGCAAGACTGGCTCTTTAACTCAAATCGCCGCCGAGGAGACCACGACACCTTGGCCCGCCATTTCGCCTAACGGCACACATTTTGCCTATGGCCAAATAGTACCTATTGAAGATTTCGATGATGCCCTGAATCTCATACCAGCCAATCAAATCAAGATGCTTCAGACCCACGCCGCTGCAGTAAAAGAGAATATACGAGAAAAAATTGACGAAGCATCCATATCTAAGACAGAGATTATTGGTGGAAGTCTATTTGCTGACAATGTCCTCAAGTCCTACAACGAAGAGTACCGCAACTGGATCGTTCACTATCTTTTCGAAAAACTCGACAACGATGGCGCAATTGCCAAAAAGCTGGGGACTAAAACCGTTGAAAAGGCCCTTGAAAAACCGGTGAATTACTACAGATTGATTCTGACACCGTCAGACGACCCAAATAAGAGAACTGTCGTTGCTACGAGCATCCAGAAGATATGGAAAATATCCTTCTCGCCCAATGGTAAACTCCTTACTTATGTCACAGACCGCATCAAAGGAGATTCATTTAAAGTTGGCTTCGACCTTTATATCGCCTCACTCTCTGAAAACATCCCGGCAGCACTTGTCGAACAAGCTGTTGCTATTGGTTACGACTTCCGACCCGATAGCCGTGCTATTGCATATATGAAACCCGAAGTCGAAAACTTCGACAAGGATAAATTTATCCTTGGCTCACTTGTTGAGCGAACCATCATCGATCCTAATGACCGACTTATTGCCTCACCTGTTGACGCCAATGACAATACATTTCTGGCCACTAATATCTGTAGCGGCCCGGCAGAAGAACTTGCCGGCATCTTTTATTACTCCTGGTTTTTTATCTCATACGCATATGATGGTCGAATATTCTTCTCTTCTGTAAAAATGTCACTGCCATCCGGTAAATTAGACGAAGAAAAGGGAACCATCTTTTGTTACGACACTCTTACGGGTGCCATCAGCGAAATACTTCCGCAAATCGCTATCGACTTCTCGCAGGGTAACTGCCATCTCTTTGCGTTGTCACAGGACTGCCAAAAAATTCTTTTGCCCGGGAACAAAAACACGCTCGGTATTTACGCACTTGGACGAGACCTCAATCTTTCGAAAGTCCTCATCGATGAAAATGAATCCTTCGGAGATGATGCCCCTGCTAAGTTAGCTTCACAGTGGAAGGGTAGAGATGAGATTTCCTGCCTTGTAGCCGAAAATTCCCATTATCTCTGTCCTGATCCCAACAACCCTGCCCGCCGAAAGGAAATTGTCATCCTCGATGCCGAAGGCAATCTTCAAAAAGTTCTAAGTAAAGATTGGCCCGACGAGCTGCTCGATTTCTAATCGCCGACTTTTCTTTTTGTATGTATACAAACAGGCTGAGCTTTTTTGCTTGGCCTTTTTATATATTTGGTGCATGTCATCTTTGTAGGTAAATACGCCTCCGGCGTATAATAAGGCTTTCTGATCGTTATACAAAGCGCAATATCTAATTACAATTGGTATGATATATGGCAGCCTCAAGTGTAGTGGTTCGATCGAGCTCGCCGGAATCTTGGGATTGGGTTATATGACCCCGGCGGCGTTTGCAGCCGATTGTATTCCTTCAGCTTCGCCTATGGCTCAGCCTCAGGAATACAAGACAGCAAACATAGATAACTCTCTAATCAAGGTTAGTACATAAAACGGGGTCAGGTCATAATTATCCTCAGACCTATTATATTTTTAAGGGATGTCTTTCATCCGTCATATCATCATCTTAATCCTATCTGGTTATAACCTCAGCATATAATAGACCTTATGCCGGCAGGTATGAATTGCGCTCTCATCAATATGCGAATTCTTTTCAGCAAGTAGTTGCTATTTACGCTGTTTTGCAGTATCTTTATAAACTCGTTAGTTGCATCATATAACTGAGCAGTGACAAATTTCGGAAATATATTTTTTAAGGAGAGTTGCTATGGGTAAGGCGCTAATTCACAAAGTAAAGGGTAAGTCTATTTTTATTATCTGTCTTATTTTATTGATGCAAACGTCACTGGTTTTGGCAGCAGAAGAAATCATAGGTGATTGGGACATCACGATGGAGTTCGAGGGCCAAAAGAGGTTTGCTACATTGACTATTT
>CAYNTC010000096.1:0-8224 GCA_964399795.1 uncultured Pirellulales bacterium
TGCAGGTATCAGCTATCATCACAATTATAAATGCGCAGGATGTAAAAACGCGGCAAAAAAAAATGAAAAACAACATGAAAAATGCAAAATGACATATTAAAATGTAAAAAATAGATGTCATTGCGAGCCCGAACGAAGTGAGGGCGCGGCAATCTCCTACCTTCGGATGGTCGAGATTGCTTCGTCGGCCTTTGGCCTCCTCGCAATGACGTTTTGTGTTGGTGTTCGACGTGCGATTTTGATATGGCTCGATTATATGGCTTAATATTCGATGTTGATGGGGTGATTGCCGATACCGAGCCGGTAAATGCAAGGATTACCATAAGGGTCTTCGAGGATATGTTCGGCTTACAAGGCGTCAGGCCGGAGGATTTTGAGGCCGGTATCGGTAAAGGCGCCCAGCGGTATGTCCAGGCGGCGGCTGAAGTCCACACTATAAAACTGACTGATGAACATGTTAAAGCCGCAGCTCAATTACGTGAACAGTATCTGATAAAGGCCATTCGAGAAGAGTCGCTGCCTGCCTTTCCGGGTGTGCTGGAATTGATGAATGAGGCGTTGCAGCGGCAGGATTTTCGTTTAGCCATTGCCACATCTGCGTCGCTTGAATTATCTCGTGCTATTCTTGAATCTGCAAAAGTTCCCTTCCAAAAGATGGTT
The DNA here is from genome assembly GCA_964399795.1 of uncultured Pirellulales bacterium. GTDB lineage: Bacteria > Planctomycetota > Phycisphaerae > Sedimentisphaerales > Anaerobacaceae > CAYNTC01. The sequence goes on from CAYNTC010000096.1 coordinate 661, forward strand.
TATGTCACCGGCAGCGAAATCACAAGAAAAAAGCCCGACCCGGAGCTTTTTCTTGTCGCTGCAAGTCGTATGGGTATTAAGCCTGCAAATTGTGTGGTATTTGAAGATGCCCCAAGCGGAGTACAAGCAGCCAAGGCTGCAGGAGCTAAGTGCATTGCTGTTACGAATTCGACAACTGCTGCAAATCTCTCCGAAGCAGATATAGTTTGTGATTCCCTTGAACAGATCGACCTCAAGACCATCCGAAAACTTATTGATTAAAAACTATATCGAGCGTGATTCCTCGCTCAGGACAGGCGAGTCACGGGAAACGAGCCACGAGTGACGGACTTTTAATCGACATCGTTGACTTACTCTACATGCCACACTATAATCTTTGCTGTAAACAAAGAAAAATCAGATGCTTATAGACTCTTATGCGAGAAATTAAAGAATCATACGGACGGATCAGCGATAACGAGGGGCGCTTCGACGTCGAGTTCTGGCAACGGCAAGGAGATCAAGCCATCTTCAACGCAGCACTCGACATGATATTGGATTACTTGATAATCAGGCACGGACATGTTGACAAGCCCAGACTTCAGAGAACTGTTGAGTCTTTTGGAAAAGCATAAGGTCCGCTATCTCGTGGTCGGTGGTTATGCGATAATGAAGTACACCGAGCCACGTTTCACAAAAGACCTGGATCTATGGATCTCCACCGATAAGGAGAACTCAAAGGCGGTTTATACGGCGCTGAAGGAGTTTGGTGCACCCCTTAAGGGTCTGGCTCCGTCCGATTTCACCCAAGAGGGCTATTTCTACCAGATGGGCAGTCCTCCATTCCGCTTGGACGTAATGATGTCCATACCTGGAGTAACTTTCGAAGCCGCATGGGAAAACCGGGAAAAGGTGCAGTTGGAGGGAGTGGTCATTCCGTTCATATCGAAAGCAGACTTGATAAAAGCAAAAGAATCCAGCGGCAGGGAGCAAGATTTGATAGATGCCAAAGAGCTTAGAAAAGCCAGTAATTAAATCCGGCAGATGGCTAATCTGCCGCCACGGTTGCTTTGCCCAAGATGCTATGCTATTATTTTTCCTGCAAGCGAAGTATATGTGTGTATTATTTGGATCAATATAAATAATGTTGGCTGGCACAAAGAAAGGTTACATGCGACGTATTATTTACATTATTGTTGCTGTTGTGACAACACTAGTTGTCTACGACGGTCTTTTGCGCTGGTTGTTTCCAGAGCTTGTCGGGTGGTCTTGGATAGCGAACCGTTGGTTGTTTGCGATCGCGGTTGGCCTCTATGTTGGGAACCTCATAGATCAGCCTGGTGCGGCTACCCGCCGATGGTTCGGCGCATTTCTCTTCTTTGTAAACACCGGACTTTGGATTGTTGCGATTTATCTATTCATGCGATTGGTGCCCGCAGCACGAGATGTTCTCTCCGAGTTAGACAAGTCTCCCCCATTTCTTACGCGACTCGCTTTTGCTGTTGAGCAATATGCTGGGGCTATTGTATTGCTTCTTGCGTCGTTCTTGCTACTTACTGCCTCGTTGTCGTTCCGGCAAATCTATTTACCAAGCCAACAGCACAAGCACTGGTTAATAGAAGCAATCGGGCTCGCGCCCGTATTCATTGTAGATTTGTTGGTATTTGTTGGTGTCATTGTTGGACATGTGTCGGTGATCAATTCACTTCAATAAAACAGAAAGAAATATCGTATCCTATCACCACACTGCAACCAATATCCGCTGTGCCTGCCATTTAACCGTATATCAAAACTTGTGAATTCCGGGGGCGCATTACTTATTTCGAGGTGATCAGGAGCTGCTCGGGGAAAAGAACTACGAATTCAAAGACTGGGGGAGATTGTACTCATCGAGATTCGGGATTCCCGCTTTCGCGGGAATGACAGAGGGGTGGCAATGTCAGGTCGATTATGGTTGCGGAGGGAAGTTTCTGTGTGATGATCTCGGTGGCGGACACGCCCTCAGGATGTGGTTTCATCCTGGTCGGGCAGTTGGAGCATGTGAACGTCCTCTAGGTCAACTTCACGCCCAGAGGCTTGCTTAGAGGCGATCAGGTCCTCTTTGGACAGGATAAAGAAGTCCTGTCCGTGGTAGGTTACGGTCTTTCGTCGACGCCAGGCATCCTGAAAAGAGACCCCAGGCGTGCGGGTCTGCACGTCAATCCTCACACGATCGTTGAAAATCGTAATTTCATGGTCTAAAATTTCCTGGGCATTAGTCATGGTGGCTGTGCCAAATCCGGCGTCAACCAAGGCCGATAGGAGTCGCTGGGCATTGTCGGCGGTGGGATCAATCAGGATATCCAAGTCAAAGGTAGCGCGGGGAACGCCATGAAGTACTGAGGCGACGCCCCCGATAACTAAGTATCTGACCTCATGTTGCTGAAAGGACTTGAACACGTCCTGCAATAGGTTGAGCATGAGTTCGATCCTTCAGGTGGGGATTAATCGACAAGGCGAGGTCTGTGAAACTGCAAAAGACCTCCATACGTTCGTTCATTGAGAGAGACCGGAACCAGCGGATCTTGGCCTCCATTGACTCTTGCTGTCTGTCATGCCGAATCGTTGGTATCATACAATATATCTTATCAGATTACATCATGTTTCGCAACACAAGAAAGCTCAAACTTCAGGCTTTTGGCATACTACTCTGCCAGAATTCCACAGATACCATCCTTATTTCGAAGCGTTCAAGGTCTGCTCAGGCAGCGCATTTCTTAGACTTCAGCTTGAAGACGATGCAGGCAGCGTTAGTGTGTGCCGTTGTCCATCTCCTCCATTATGAGTATCTTGCCCATCTCGGTGATTCCCGATGCCTTCATGCGTGCTTGAAGGTCGGGCGAATCCATGAAGGCCTGCACCTGCTCGGCGCTTTGATGCACCGAGAGTACAGTCACGATATTCGGATCGTCTACGTTGCGGAACACCTGGAAAGAGATTTCGCCCGACGCTTTGCGCTGCTCTACGCTTGCGTCGTACCCTTGTTTCCACTGCTCGTAATTCTTGACCTTGAATCCAACATGCAAATGTGTAACCATCAAATGTACCTCCTTACTTTCCTATCGATTTATGTTTGCGGAGACGATACGCATAAGTTCATCAGAATCATCTATAACGCTGCTCATCGCATTCCTTCAGTGTCGCTTGCTGCCGCCATGACTGCGATTCCTGCTCCTGTCCAATAAGTCAAAATCCTTGTGCGTGCTCAACCTTTGTTTGGATGCGACACATCCACAATCCAGGGATTTTGAATTTTGCGCCTGATTATTTCCGCGGCGAGGTTGGTCCAGCGCTTACAGGCATCGAGAACAACGCTGTCACTACTGACTACAATGGCATCGGTTTTGGCCAGTTCGGCATCAGGGCTAATTGAAAGTTTTACTTCCCAATTCCAATTGTTCTTGCGGGCAAGTTCGCCAATTAAAGTCTTCAATCTTCCACTATTTGAGACGGGGCTATCCAATAGCCAGAGCGCTTCTGCGATGCCAAGCTCGTTTAAGAATTGGCCTATCAGTTCTACAGCCGGTATTGTTTCGGTAACTTTGCGATAAGTTCCATGGATACTTGCCAGGTCTCTATAGCAGCTATCTCTACCTTTGAAGATTACGCCGCCACTCATTGCAGCTTCGATTGTTATTAATATATTATAGCCATCAATTGCAAGGGCTTGGTCGGCGAGAGAATTTATTTCGACTCGGTGTTGGTTGCGATAGGCAAGCTGCTGGTCTGAGCAGGCACTTCGCATAATTGCTAATCTTTGTCTTTCTGTGAGTGAGAATTTATCGCCGACTAATTTTAGAGCACTTTTATCCGCATAACCTTTTGTCAATAAAAGCGAGAAATCCTCAAGAGCCGAGCGTAAATTTGCGAGCATATTTGGTGCAAATAGTTTTGCATCTGATGGATGCGGTCCTCTATGAGTTCTTTTGTCAGGCATGTTTCGTGTCTCGTATTTCGTATATCGTATCTTGTATTTTGTAATATGGTAACATCTCAACTGACATTTGCAAGTAATGTCAAAAAACGGATTGACATGCCGCGCAACGACCTCTACTATTAAACTTACTCAAACTGACCGTTTTTATTGTCATGTTGAGCCGAAAGGCGAAGCATCCGGCTTTAGCAAAAGAAAACCTATATTTTCTCTGGCCAGATTCTTCGCTTCACTTCGTTTCGCTCAGAATGACAAGGCGATATATGTCTTTGCAAATAAAAGACTTATCAATAATAATGTTAGTAAATCGGTCAGTTTGAGAAACTTAGTATATTACCATACGTTGTGTTAGTAGCTAATAGTTCGTAGTCAATCATCAATAATCGATAATCAATCGTAAATGCCGAGTCACAATTTAGCGTATATTGAGATAGACAACCTTGAAATAATCGGCTATTCAGTAGCCGGCGAAGAGACAGTGGTTGCTGTGCCACAACTGGATGTCTGCTTTGATATTGGTAAAGCTCCGGATCAGATTATTTCGATAAATCATGTCCTGCTTACACATGGGCACATGGATCACGCTGCGGGCTTTGCATATTATCTGTCGCAACGTAACTTCTGCGGTCTGACAGCAGGAACGATATTGGCGCCGGTGAATTTGTTAAGGCCGATACGTGAGATAATCGATGCCTGGGGCAGGCTGGACGGTAATAATATACCGGCTAATCTGGTTGGGGTCAGGCCGGGTGATGAATATCAGATAAAGCCGAATCTATTTGCGCGGACGTTTCCAACGAAGCACAGCGTCGGCTCTGTCGGATATAGCGTAATTGAAAGAAGAAAAAAACTAAAGGCTGAGTACGCCGGGCTTACAGGGCTACAGATCGTCGAATTGAAAAAGCAAGGCATAACAATTGATTACTCTCTTGAGATTCCGATCGTCACTTACATCGGTGACACACAATATGTAGATTTTTCACAACTGGAATATATCTCTAAAAGCAAGATATTGATTGTAGAATGCACGTTTTATGAGTTGGATCATACCGGCCGAGCAGAGGCAGGCAGACATATGCACATCAATGAATTCGCTACACTGTTGGGAAAAATGCAGAATGAGCACATCATTATAACACATACGACCCAGCGAACTCCACTTCGAGAAGTTCGCAGGATATTAAAAGAAGCTTTGCCACCAGAAAAACACGATAAAACCATCTTGCTTATGAGCAAAAAGTATAGATCAATTCATGGATAATTGTCCCATTACTAGTTCAGTAAAAGGTAAACATGAGACAGTATTTTAATGGTTTCCAGCAAGTTTTATGAAAATGCCTAAAGAATTACAAGAAAAGTCGCTGCCGGAGATAACCATTAAAGCGATTATTCTGGGAGTTGTATTGTCGATAGTGCTGGCAGGTGCAAACGCCTATCTGGGTCTTTTTGCGGGAATGACGGTATCTGCATCAATACCGGCAGCGGTGGTTTCAATGGGGGTGCTGAGACTGTTTCGTCGGAGTAACATCCTGGAGAACAACATTGTGCAGACGGCGGCCTCGGCTGGCGAATCACTGGCTGCTGGAGTGATATTTACTCTGCCGGCTTTGGTGATTATGGGTTTCTGGGAAGATTTTAGTTTTTTCTGGGTGGCAATAATTGCTGGGTTTGGCGGTACCCTCGGTGTGCTCTTTACGATACCACTGAGACGGTCGCTTATCGTCGAAGGCAAGCTGAAGTTTCCGGAAGGCATCGCCACAGCCGAGGTACTGAAAACAGGTCAGCGAGGTGGATCGGGGGTAATACACATTGCCGTTGCCTCGGTTGCGAGTGCACTATTCAAAGTCGGCGCCAGAGGCGTCGGGTTTTGGCCTGAAATAGTGGAAGGTGCCAAAGGCATTGGTGGCTCGATCGCATACTTCGGCTCGAACCTAAGTCCGGCGCTACTCTCTGTTGGGTACATCGTCGGGCTGAACATCGCCGTTCTGATTTTCATTGGTGGCGCTTGCAACTGGTTTGCTGCGATACCAATTTGTGCGGCGATGAGTGATTGGGGCGTTTATCCAGCCGAACACAGTTTGGCAGGTCAGGCGATGTCGGCTGTGGATTTCGCTGGTCATATCTGGTCCACAAAGACGCGATACCTCGGCGTGGGTGGAATGCTGGTCGGTGGGTTGTGGACGATTCTTAAATTGAGAAAGTCCCTGATAAATGGAATCACCGGCGGCTTGAAAGCGTACCAAAGCGTGCGCGGTGGCGAAAGTACTGTTGCGAGAACCGAAAGAGATATGTCTATGAGATGGGTTCTGGTTTTGATAGCAGGCTCGGTGGTTCCGTTGTTTCTCGTTTACCAGGTATTTGTCAAAGACATTACAGTGTCACTGCCTATGGCTGTGACGATGCTTGTGGCGGGCTTTGTGTTCTCGGCGGTTGCAGGGTATATGGCGGGTCTGGTGGGTTCGTCGAACAATCCTATTTCAGGGGTGACAATTGCGACTGTGGTTGTTTCGTCGCTGCTTCTGGTTGTGCTTATGGGCAGGGCAAATACTAGTGGACCGGCTGCTGCGATTATAATTGGCAGTGTTGTCTGCTGTGCTGCGGCTATAGCCGGTGACAATATGCAGGACCTAAAGGCAGGCTATATCGTTGGAGCTACTCCCTGGCGGCAACAAGTAATGCAGATTGTAGGGACTGTATCAGGTGCCTTGGTAATAGCGCCGGTGCTTATGCTCTTGTACAAAGCTTATGGCTTCAAAGGTCAAGCTGGGGCGGGTCCTGACGCTCTTACTGCTGTGCAGGCGAACCTGATGGCTTCTGTTGCGCAGGGTGTATTTCAGGGTGGATTGCCGTGGCGATTTGTCTGGATCGGGGCGATGGCTGCTGTAGGGGTAATTATCTTGGATGAGTATTTAGTACGGCGAGGCAGCACATTTCGCACGCCGGTCCTGGCAGTGGCGATTGGTATTTATCTACCCTTGGAATTGGAGGTGCCGATTTTTGCTGGGGGACTTATCAGCTATACAGTCAAGGCATACCATAGCCGAAGAGAGACAAACAAAGCGCAAGTTGAGCAGGCAGGGCGAAATGGACTGCTGTTTGCATCGGGACTGATAACCGGAGAAGCCATTATGGGTATTCTTTTAGCAATACCAATTATCTTGCTTAAGCAAGTTGGTATTTCTCTGCCTTTGTTTAATATTGACAGACTCATCGTAACAGTGCTTGGTCTTTTTGGGATAAGGTTACCCTTTACCTTGCCGGTGGGTGCGGCACTGGGGATAGTGCTGTTGATAGGAGTTGCATACTGGCTGTATCGCATCGCGCGAGGTGGAAAGGTGACAACCTAACCACGACGAATATAATCATAAGATTTCGGTTGGTGTGGTACGTCCAATCAAACCGATTCAAGATTCTTGATCCAACAATTCCATATTTCCATAGGCTGTATTTACCAGCTACATTGTTAGATGATTCTGGCGACCTTTAATATAGTCGGATATAGCCATCTTGACGCTATCGAAAGCTATCTGAGCCAGGTCTACCTCGGTAGTTTTTAGCTGAAATAGTCAAGATTTAATCTGACACTTCTGTTATAACCTATGTCAAAGGATT
>CAYNTC010000097.1:0-8223 GCA_964399795.1 uncultured Pirellulales bacterium
TAAGGATTGCGTTTTCTTGTTCAAGCTGTCTGACACGTTCAAGAAGCGAAGCAATCTGTTTTGTAAGTTTTTCGATAATAGCGTCTTTGTCCATGCAACTATTATCGGACAAAAAACAGTTTTTCTTCAATTATCTAAAATACTGTGAACAGTTACGATTAATTTAAATGTTTAGCCATCGCCGATGAGGCGACGGTCATAATTTATTGCGGAATAAAAACGAGATAAACAATTGTAGGGTGGTGCTTTAGCCCACCAATACTTAATAAAGCATGAATGGCTGCACTTGGATGCCGTATACGAACCGCTGATTAGTTCTGTAGTTAGGCTTAAAATTAATATCATGAATCAAAAAATAACACCAAAAGGACTTGAAGTAGAACGAATCGTTAGAGATCGTTTGGGGGGAAGATTTCAGAAAAGATTTTACACAAAGAGGAAAGATAGAACCCTAATTATCGGATATCGATCGAACGGAGAGGAAATTAAACACGAATTTGATCTTGTAGCTGAAGATAAAAGTATTATAGGCGAAGTAAAAAGTGACAAATACACAAAAAAAGCTCATAGTAATACTCGGCTGCCACGCATGTTAGGCGCATGCAGATACTTGGAATTGGTTAAAGCTAAAAAGAAGTTGTTCATTTTAACCAATAAAGAAATGTATGAAGTTATTAAACACGATTTGGACGGCCTAATAAATCCAGATATAGAAATTATTTATTTTGATGCCGAGAGGAATAATTTTGAATAGTATAAAAAGTCAAAGGAAATGATCATTAACCATTTCAGTCCGTGGTCGATGGTAGTTCATTTTGAACGTTATATGAGATTTTTGATTTTAATGAAATAGTATTTATGGAGTTTGCAATGACAACTTATCACCTTCAACTCATAAACAAAGATCCTACTCTGAACCTGAGAGATAAACGAAGTGAAATTAAAAAAGTCTTCCAAATCATTGATAAAGGTGGTTTTACCGGGCGATCTTTCACGTGCCTCGGCAGGTGCCGGATAATACAGATTAATCAACACAAGATTACCATTCGGGTTACTGAATCCTCGAACCGTTGGCATCCTTTTGTTGGTTTATTCCTTGCCAATAAGTTCGCAATGAGGGGGTACTGCGATCCCAAGAATAAATCTCACATGTTCAAATGGAAATCCTAGAATTGGCTTCGATAAGTTTATTTACCGCGTTATCTGATATTATTGCTTCTTCGACAATATTCGCCGCTTAGCGGCGCCGGTGAGCTTTTCGTTATGTGGAGATAGATAAACATTGTTCGACACAATAAGATGAACCAAGAGGGAAGAAAAAATATTCTTGCCACAGCAGATACTATCGGTGATCAACTCGCTTGGGCATGGAACTACATTGCAACACTTCGCGCTCTCCAACGGCATGCCCGAGCCTGTCCTGATGCTTTCGGTAAACATGCGCATTTCGTTTTGACACTCACTCATTCTATTTGGGATGCGCTCTTCCTCAGATTAAGTCATTGCACCGACAAGCGAAAAGAGGCGATAGGCTTTCCACGATTATTCAAACAAGTCAGAAAATACCTGCAACCGCAGGATGCGCTCATGTCAAAAGTAGATGAACACGAACGCGAACTCGATACACTTAGGACTAAAGAAAAGGTTGCGAATTGGCGGAATCGTGTTTTTGCACACTATACTTTGAAGGACGATGACGCCTTCTTCCAAGATAACGTTTGCAGCTTTGAAGAAATAGAGGACTTAATTTCGAGGTATCAGAATTTGTTAAACTTCTATGGGTTCAAGCTGCTTGATATGCAATTCATGGTCAAGGACCTCGGAGTAAAAGCGCACGAGGCTGTAGATAGAATTTTCGCGGCACTCTGTGCCGAACAAGGGCGTGAAGAGGGAGGCTCCTAAACGTCGCGCCCCTTATGCCCAGCGTTATCTGAGATTTTGGATTTTAATGGTTTAAGTATGCTTGTATAATTGGCAATAGGGGCAGGTAACCTGCCCATGTTACGGAACTATTTGAGTTTCAGGTAGCCAATTGGTTGTTTTATGGAGACTTTTTATATGTCATGGTATAAGGTTACAATTTCTGCTCATCAACCAGACTTTTATCAACACGGAAAGCTGCAAGACCAGTTTACCCAAATCTTTATGGTAGTGCGTAATCGTCGCGATATGGCCCTCTTTAGTGGTGGCTGGTCTCATTCTGATACTTTCAATATCTACTTTACACCAGCTTGTGCTTTACATCCCGCCAGGAAAGGTCTGATAGACAGCTGCGGTGCAGTTCCTTGTGATGAACCTACTCGTGAGACAGAGAGCGAATTGAGTTTGCTTGTAGGAAACTCAGTTAGATGGGGCGACCACGTCTGGTGTCCAGATTTGCCTTAGTTTGACAACTTGGGCTTCGGATGAAGATAATAGGGACAGCTACCTATGCTACTCTGCGAAGTAGCTCGCTACGTAGCACGAGTTAATGGCTGTGGACAGTGCACAAATAGAACGGTGGGCTGAAGCCCACCCTATATGGCTTTGTCACACTTAGTAACTGTTCCATAACAGGCAATTCGATTACGAAATTAAAACCAACGGTAAATTTTCCAGGAAGATAACTACCCCCTGCTTTTATGCTCGAGGCTCGGTTTTTTTGAAGTTCTTTAATGAAAAGCAACTTTACATTGATACAAACGTGAAACGCAATCATCTTCCATCGGGCGAAAGTTTTAGTAGATTGCACAGGATGTTTCGTGTAAAATCTTGTTATTTCAAAATGACCGATTCTTTGTATCATTGCCGCGCAGGGATTGTATCGAGCTTGCCAAAGAGTGGGAATTAATTAACTCAAACTGACCGTTTTTACTAACATTATTATTGATAAGTCTTTTATTTGCAAAAACATATATCGACTTGTCATTCCGAGCGAAACGAAGTGAAGCGAAGAATCTGGCCAGAGAAAATATGGGTTTTCTTTTGCTAAAGCCGGATGCTTCGCCTTTCGGCTCAGCATGACAATAAAAACGGTCAGTTTGATTAATCAAAATTTTCAGCAAATTGATTTACTTTTTCCCGGTCGTAGCCGAGGACAAGTTTAACGGCAATTACAAAGTGAGTTATTTTTTATCAAATAGGTACTCACGTTGTTTTCAATTAAAATCTGGTCAGCTTGAGTTTTAAGAGGCGTTGTTTTTGTGTTTACTAATGAAGGTGTTGGTCGCAGAAAAGTGTGGTTTTTGTCCGGGCGTGCGAAATGCGATTAGCCTTGCAGAGCAAACGCTCGCACAGGAAAAGGACAGCTTTGTCTATAGTCTTGGGTCAATTATCCATAACAATGACGAAGTCTCACGGCTGGCGAAGCTCGGTCTGAAGACAGTTAATGACGTGGACGAGATTGAGTCGGGAACGGTGCTGATTCGCTCTCATGGCGTTGCTCCCGAACAGATGAGCAGGCTGGAAGTTAAGAGAGTGAAGATTGTTGATGCTACATGTGTACTGGTTAAGAAGGTGCAACGAATTGCCAGACAGCTCCAGAGCGAAGGATATAAAGTTGTGGTTATCGGCGATGAGAACCACCCTGAGGTGCAAGCGGTTGTTGGCTGCGCCGAAGATGTTGTTGTCATTTCGGACAGGTCGGATATTGACAGACTGCCAACAGATGGAAAATTGGGGATTGTTTGTCAGACCACGCAGAGTCCGGAACAGTTTGGCAAGATGCTTGGTGCGATAGGGCAAGGCAGTTTCAGCGAATTGAAAGTAATCAATACGTTATGCAAAGAAGCGATAAATAGGCAGAAGTCAGCTATTGGCTTATGCAAGCAAGTGGATATAATGATTGTACTGGGCGGTTTAGAAAGTGCCAACACGCGCACGCTCGCAGAGCTCTGTAAAAAACATAATAGGTCAACATTTCACCTGCAGAATTGGAATGACCTTGACAAAAGTGTGCTCTGCGGCAAAAATACAGCAGGCGTTACAGCGGGAGCTTCGACGCCTGAGTGGATAATAAAGGAATTCGTGGACAACTTGGAAGCTTTTAGTGCTGTGGGGCAATAGGGCACGCGACAGATTGGCGGTGTCGGATTTGCATTTGCTGCGTTGGCAAATGTTTTTTTTAATAATCAAGAAGTTCGGATTTGTGCAACGTTGCACAAGGCTTATTGGCGTGAATGTGGGGCGCTGATAATTCAAGATAACAGACTCCACAGGAGAATTTAGGTATATGGTAGATAGAAATATAATTCAGAAATTAGGATTGTCGGAAGAAACACTTGAGCAGCAGGTCGAGCAGATGTTCAGTGAGCAAGAGAATGAATATCTGGAAGAAGTTTTGCGAACAAAGGTGGATTCACGTTTGCCGGGAACCATTCTCAAAGGAACCATCGTGTCACACATTGGCAACGACGTCATCGTTGAAGTCGGCTTAAAAAGCGAGGGAGTAGTCGATGCAAGTGAGTTCATCGATCAAGACGAGATAACTCCAGGAAAGCATATCGAAGCTCTCCTTGAAGAAACAGATTCCGAGAGCGGCCTTATCCTACTGAGCAAACGCAAGGCAGATACCATTCGGGGTTGGGAGAGAATCATTGAGACAAAGAAGGAGGGTGACGTTGTAAGTGGTAGAGTCATAAGACGCATAAAGGGAGGGTTGCTTGTTGACATTGGTGTACCTGTGTTTCTACCGGCTTCGCAGGTTGATATCAGAAAACCCGGTGACATAAGCAGATTCATCGGCAAGGATGTGGAATGCAAGATCCTCAAGATAGATGTTGAAAACAAAAACATTGTTATATCAAGACGCAAACTAATCGAAGAAGAGAGGCGCAGCAGCAAAGAGAAAATTCTATCAGAGATTGAAAGCGGCCAACTGCGTAAAGGCATCGTTAAGAACATCGCTGACTTCGGCGTGTTTGTAGACTTAGGTGGCCTGGACGGCCTGTTGCACATATCTGATTTGAGTTGGGGCAGGATATCACATCCCTCAGAAGTTGTACAACTCGATCAGGAAATCGAATGTGTTGTTATCGGTGTTGATAAGGAAAACGAAAAGATCTCGCTGGGCCTAAAACAGAAGGCGCCCAGTCCTTGGGAAAATGTGGAAGAAAAGTATCCAGTTGGAGCTAAGGTCAAAGGCAAGGTTGTTAATATCATGAACTACGGCGTCTTTGTTCGGCTGGAAGATGGGATCGAAGGACTGGTTCATATTAGCGAAATGAGTTGGACCAAGCGCTTGGCACATCCAAGTGAGTTGGTAAATCTGGGCGATGAGGTGGAGATTGTTGTCCTGAACATCAATAAAGAAAAGCAAGAAATATCGCTTGGTATCAAGCAGACGGAGACGAATCCCTGGACGATTGCAAGTCAAAAGTATCCATCTGGTACAATAGTCACTGCTAAGGTGCGGAGCATGACCAATTTCGGTGCATTCGTGGAGATAGAGCCAGGCATAGATGGCATGATTCATATTTCGGATTTGAGTTGGACACGTAAGTACGGACACCCCAGTGAGATGCTACAAAAAGCTCAGGAAGTGAAATGCGTCGTTCTAGATGTAAACGAAGAAAAACAACGAATATCACTTGGCATCAAACAGATGACCGAGGATCCCTGGATTCGGGCCATACCAGAAAAATACATCCCCGGACACATTATCAAAGGCAGAGTAGCAAAGTTGACCAACTTTGGTGCTTTTGTTGAACTTGAGCCGGATTTAGAGGGTTTGCTACATATATCGGAACTCGCCGATCACAAAATTGACAAGCCACGCGATGTTGTCAAACCAGGTGATGAGGTAGAGGTCAAGATTTTGAAAGTAGACAATGAAGCACGTAAAATTGGTTTAAGCTTGCGGAGAGTTCAATGGGCCGCTGAGGAACAGAAGGCCGACGCCGCTCAGCAGGAATTTGTCGCCGAGGAGCAGCAAACGGCTGTGACCCCAGATACGGAATTAGACCAGAAAAAATCTGAAGAGGGAGAGGCTGAGGAAAGACACACTGAACCTATTAACATAGTCGAGCAAGATAGTGAAACAGCCAAGGCTGAAAGCGAGGATGCAGGGAAGGAACAAGTAACAGAGGAACCTACTGCCCAAGCTGAACAGGCAAAGGAATCGACAGAACAATCAGAGAAACCGAAGGAAACGCAGCCTCAGGCCGACGCAGAGGATAAGAGTTTGCCGGACGATGAAAGTGACACAGACAAGCCAAAAGATGAGTCGGAACAAGCGGAAGAACTAACTTAGCAGAGGGCTTTTAGCCATAAATTCTACATCGATCTTGACAACGAACCTGTACTCTTAGTTTGATTAGTATCGATAAAGCGCTGATTCCTGAGTCTGCAACGACTGATCTACCCCCGGTTCATCGAGCAAGAAACTTCCAAGCGTGTATTAATATGTTTTCTGCGGGGGTTTTTAACATATCCGGTGAAAGGTTCTGTTCACGGTTGCTGAATTCTTGCTTTCCAGCACAATCCAGACGATGGGTAGAATCACAGGTATTATTTTTTCATAGTGTGTGAAATTAAATTTTTAGGGTAGAATTACCTCAATAGTTGCACAGGAGAAATGTACCATACTTCCGGCGATGTTTGATACACATCAAGTTTTGTGCTGGCGTATTGCAGGCTGGACAGCTATGATTGTAAGTATATCGGATAGATGAAATTAACCAAGAGTAAGATGTGTTGATGTTGGTGCCGCTCAGAGTATAATGTCGTTATAATAATTGAGAGAAAATGTTTTGAATTTGGAGGCTTATAAATATGTTACTTTGGATTTTTAGAATTATCTTCATCATCGTTGTTATGGGGGTTCTATTCGTCAACGCAAGCAATGAAGTAATAGCCGGTTCGCCTGACACAACCAATTTCTGGGCAATAGTCTGGAGTGGACTGGGTATGGCGGTATTTGTTTTCCTACTCGATGTTTTTACACCCAAGGGTAAACTCAGCGCTCTGGCTGGAGTATTCTTCGGTCTATTAGTTGGGCTGCTGATCAGCGGTGCACTGGCGCCCGTGATAGACATGATTAACAATTCTTACCAGGCCGGCGAGACCGGCCTATTGATGGATGAGGCAGTTACGGCAATCAAGTGGATGTTAGGTATATGCGTCTGCTATCTTACCATAAGTGTCGTGATGCGAACGAAAGACGATGTACGTTTCGTTGTTCCGTATGTCGAGTTCGCCAAACAGACTAAGGGTGCACGTCCGCTGATTTTAGATACATCAGCTATAGTCGATGGACGGATAGCCGACTTGTGCCAGAGTAGTTTATTTGATGCTCCTATACTTGCTCCGCGTTTTGTCCTGAACGAACTTCAATTGATAGCCGATTCGGCTGACAAGCTCAAGCGCAACCGCGGCCGGCGGGGACTTGACGTGCTTAATAAGATGCAATCGAATTCTACCATCGATATCCAGATCGACGACACTATAATCCCTGAAGTGGAGGAAGTCAAGGGAGTCGATCAGAAACTGGTACTGTTCACTAAGGTTTGCAACGGACGGCTTGCAACAACAGACTACAATCTGAGCAAAGTAGCGCAGGTTCGCAGTGTTGACGTGGTGAATATCAACGACCTGGCCAATTCACTGAAGGTGGTTGCTTTGCCGGGAGAAACGATGGAGATCAGGATTATAAAGCCCGGTGAAGAGGCCGATCAGGGCATTGGCTATCTGGACGATGGAACGATGGTGGTAGTCGAGGGAGGACGCAATAAAATTGGACGTAATGTGGTGATGAGCGTAACAAGTTCGCTTCAGACCTCGGCAGGGAAGATGATTTTCGGCAAGTTTGAGGGTTTTGCACAGTCTGCAGGTGGTAATGATCGGCGAGCCCGTAATAGGAAACCAGCCGAGACGAACGCATAGAGCAATTGTAAAAACTTGCGGGCGCAATAACATGCTACATTTTGGACGGGGACGAGCAAAGCCGGCTCGCCGAAAACCCTCCTGCTGTCTATTCGTGCCTCAAAAGGCACCTCGTGAAGACGATAATAGCCGATACATAACCGGCCGCAAACAAGGGCCAGTAGAAATACGATTGGAAATTTGGCTCGGTGACATGCAAGCCTGCGATGTAAAAGGAGATAACCACAACAACAGAGGCAAGAAAGAAACCGAGCCAATCTATAATCGTTACCTTTACCGGTCTGGCGCAGGAATTGCGTTGAAGTATAATCACGGCAAACACTAACATCATGATCGAAACGAGAACCGGATAAAGTACGGCCG
>CAYNTC010000098.1:0-8199 GCA_964399795.1 uncultured Pirellulales bacterium
CACGACATAAAAGTCTAATATACAATAGTCAATAAGTATATACGCATATACTTATGTGCTACTTGCCCAGCTGTCAAAAGGGAAGCAAAAAAACTCGTTGGAATTTTTGAGAAAAAAATAAACTTCAAAATCACCGAAGTCTTATTTGGGAAATAATGGATTATTAACTCAAACTGACCGTTTTTATTGTCATGCTGAGCCGAAAGGCGAAGCATCCGGCTTTAGCAAAAGAAAATCCATATTTTCTCTGGCCAGATTCTTCGCTTCACTTCGTGGAGTTTACCCTTGAGCCCAGCGAAGGGCTCAGAATGACAAGGCGATATATGTCTTTGCAAAAAAAACTTATCAATAATAATGTTAGAAAATAGGTCAGTTTGAGCTGTTTAAAAGATATAGATTTGTTTAGTGAATATCTAAATCAAACGGCGATATGTAGTCGCTGTGTTTGTCGGCAGCCGATTTTAGCCGATTGCGAACCTCAGCGAACGTATTGAAAAGAATTTTAGGTGTGTCCGGAACCTTTTGCTTATAGATTTTCTCTACGCGGTCGAGCTTGGCGAGGTTCTCAGGGATACGAATCGTAAATTGCCGGACGTAATCGTCCCGAGTATATTGATTATTAAGATGCTCCTTGAATAGCCTGTTTAGATCTTCGTATTTCGGTATCACACCGGTAGGTGTCTCTATCCCGTCGACATCGCCATTTACGCGGAGCTCAGCCCATAAAATCCAGACGAGCTTATCGGCCACGCCATTTAGGTATTTTCCGTTTTTGTCTCTGAGGAAATAATTGACCGAGAAAATAAATGGGGGCTTTCCAGCGCCTTTGGCAAAGTCGAGATTATTCTGGATATACCTGCCAAGCGGGATAGCAAGGAAATCGAGATTGGACATCAGATTGAAAGTACGGATGCCTTCCTTGCCCAGCGTTGCGGAAGTAGTTTCAGACTCCAGTGATGCGCCTTTTATAATGATGCCTTCCATCCAGTTAAAGGCCTGCTCAACGGGCACCCAAGTATCGCTGTCGCGTCCGCCATAGATGACACCACCTACAGGCACGCCGTCCGGATCATCGATGTGTGGGTCACGATTGCTGAGGTCGGCGATATTCAGGCAATAGCGTGCGTTTTTGTGCGATGCGGTAATTTCATTGCCTTTGGCATCGGTTTTACCTTTATACCATCTGCCGGAGTGATTCGTTCCTTTGGTTGGTAGCTCCGTACCCATTCCCAGCCAATGAGGCTTTTTATTTTCGCCGATCAGGACATTGGAAAAGATTACTTCACAAGGGCTTGTAAGAGCCTGGTAAATAATAGGGTCATCTTTGGGTTTGACATCACGGATGATACCAAAAATACCCTTTTCGACGTTTACGCAGCGCATTTGGCCGTTTTTCTTGCGAAGGTAAGCGATGTCATCACCAATGATGCTCTGTCCCGGCAGCATTGAAGTTGAAGTCTTGCCACAAGCTGACGGGAAAGCACCGGTAAAGTATGTGACTCTACCGCCTGGTCCATGGGCGCCGAGGACAAACATGTGCTCGGCCAGCCAGCCTTGCTCGGAGGCCCTGTTGATAGCAAGGCGCAGTGCCAATTTTTTTAGGCCTATCGTATTGCCGCCATATTGGGTGTTGACGCTATAAACAATATTCTCTTGCAGATCAATGTAGACACGACGTTTGTCGATGTTTTTGCTTACGGCGTTTTCAAGCTCACCTTCGGAATGGAGGAATCTGAAGAAATCAGGTGAGCTTCCGATTTTCTTGAACTGCTCATATCCGGAACGATATAGAATAATCTCGCTGTGGGCGACGTAGGGCGAATCTGTTATTTGCGCGCACGGAATAGAAAACTCAGAATCAAGTGGCCCGAGGCAGAAAAAACAGACGAGCATTTCCCGGCCAACCATCGAGTCTTTTAGAAAGGAGCGGACTTCCGGAACGCCACTTTCTTTATCAATTGAGTTTAAAGTTGTACCGAGGTCTGAGCCTGCCGGCAGCAGATACTTGGTTCTGGCCTTATCACGGGCCTGGTCATAATAGCCGTCAAAGTGACAGGTATGGCCTGATATATCAAGCGGTATTTCCTCACCGTTATCTATCGCCAGTTTGCGTATGTGGTCCATATCTTCGTTTGCGTCGGTACAAACGAAGACAGAATCTGGCTTGGCGAGTTCGATTGCGTCAGCTATGAACTGATGCAACTTAGGATTATCAAGGGCCATAAGCCTGTCGTAGTTCTTTTTTGTCAGCTTTTCCCTCAGCAGTTCGTTAGTGTCACCCATGCTTAAAACATTACCTTTTTATCTTGCTAATTTAGTTCAAAAAAAGCCGAGGGATTGTAGCGATGCTACCACCCTATGTCAAATTGTTTTTTAGAAGGTGTTAGGATGCCCAAGGAACATCGCGGCAGGAGTTGTAATCTGGAGAATTTGCTCATTTTACTTACAGCCATCATTAAAAATTGGCCATCTCGGACAATGGGAAGCAATGAAGCCATTTAAGTACCGTAAGTAGCTCTTTGTAAAGTAATTAGGTCAACCGCATGCACATAATGACGAATTTTTTTTTACAAAATGAGGTCGCTTCTGAGGCCTTTTTTTACGAAAATAATAAAGGTATATTATAATAATAGCATGATTATGTACTTTGTTCATATCGCATAGGGCCGATTAAATACTAGCAGATAGAAGGAACATCGTTATGGATAGGCGAAGAGGTTTCACATTAATAGAGCTTTTAGTTGTGATTGCCATCATTGCATTGTTGGTGGCGATATTAATGCCGGCACTGCAAAGAGCTAAGAAACAGGCAAGAGCAGTTGCCTGTCAGTCGAAACTACACCAGTGGTCTCTTATATTTGCGATGTATACAAGCGAAAACAACGGTTATTTCCATGATAGGCCTTTCGGGACCGAATACGAAAAGATGTGGCCGACGCTCCTTGAACCATATTATAGTGATCCAATGTTGCGCTGCTGTCCATCGGCTGAGAATCCCGACCGTAACACGGGCCCATTCGGCACGTGGGGCTGGCAAGGTCCTGCTGACTCAGACTGGGGCTGGGGTGGCAGCTGGGTCCCAGAGGAAGGTTTATATGGTAGCTATGGTATGAGCCGTTACGTTTTGAACAAAGAGGGTGATGAGTATTGGAGGCGAACTGATGTAAAAAGTGCTGATAAAGTCCCTGTATTTCTGGATTGTATGTATGTGGCTGTTAATCCTACTGAATATGATAGCCCTCCTGAATATGATGGCCAACGTTCTAGTGCCGATCAAATGCAGTTTTGTTGTATGGGCCGTCATATTCTGAATGTTAATGGCCTATTTATGGATTGGTCGGTCAGAAAAATTGGACTTAAGGAGTTGTGGACGCTAAGTTGGAGTCGCACCTTTAACACTCAAGGCGACTGGACTATGGCCGGAGGCGTCCTGCCTACGGACTGGCCGCAATGGATGCAAAACTGTAAGGACTACTAAGAAACGCCCTACTCAATACCCAGAACGTCAGCCATCGAATACAGACCTGGATTTTTGCCAATTAGCCATTCTGCTGCTCGCAGAGCGCCCCGCGCAAAAGTGTCTCTACTGTGAGCGGTGTGTTTGAGTGTAACCGTTTCTCCGGTTGTGCTAAAGATTACTGAATGTATGCCTGTGATGTCCCCTGCCCGAATAGAGTGCATACCAATAGTTGCTTTTTCGCGCAACGCGTTCTTTCCACTTCTGCCATGAGTAAGAGCTCCAGGGAAATCCCAGCCTGTTGTTTTGCAGATATTTTCAGCTAATGTAAGAGCGCTGCCGCTTGGAGCATCTTTTTTGAAGCGATGGTGTTGTTCAATTATCTCAATATCGTACTCTTGGCCCAGTATCTTTGCGACCTTACCGACTAGATTGAATAGAACGTTCATTCCGACGCTCATATTTGTACCGTATATAATCGGCGTCTTCTTCGAGGCGGTTTTGATTTTTTGTAGCTGCTGGTCACTTAAGCCTGTGGTACCCAGAATGAGTGCTATACGGTTGGCACCGCAAAAGTCAATCGTTCTATCTGCCGTTTGTGAAGTTGAAAAGTCTATAGCAACATCAGCACTACCCGGAAAGTTGTCGCTGATCTTCACCTCAATAGGGCCGATACCCGCTACCAGGCCTGCATCTTTGCCGTGGTCGGGATGACCATTTCTTTCAACGGCCCCAACAATATCGAACTGTCCGGATTCGACAGCCAATGCGAGTATGCGTTTGCCCATTCGCCCGGCAGCGCCAATAACTATCAATCTCGATCCCATCCTAAGTTCCTTGATATCATTCTTCAAGCAACCAGCAAAAATCACTTCGCGACTTTAGCAAACGTAAGGCGAGGATATATCTTTTAGCCCAACATTTTACGAACGGGCATTTTGAGCTCTCAACTATCCGGTGCTGTTGTCCCCGCCGATTAGTAGACGGTTCGTCCGAGCGAATCTTCAAACCTCAAGACATACTCGCGATAAAATACTTCCGCTTCGGAGGCAGTGATTCGATGATCTCTATCCATATCTGCGTCCCTGTAAAGAGGCAGCACTAGACGATCCGGCATAGGTGCTGTCGCTTCCGCACTATGGATTAGAAGACTCTCCAACTTTGACATATACTCTTTCGCCCCGGCATCAACAGAGTAGCTTATAGTTCTGTCAAAAAATGTCTTAGGAATGCCGGCATCGCCTCTTCTCCTCGATGATTTGTATCCAGATTCACAGCCACCTCCGATAAGGGCCAGGACAAACAAAGCTATAGCAGTAATTCTCATTTTTGCTCTCCTTTACACTCAGTAGGAAAGAAGCTTATCTATCTCGCACTGATATAACAAAGCTACAACTATCCGGGATTGTAGCCACTCCACAAAGGTCCGTCAATTGAAACTGCTTTTTGTAACCTCACAATTCTTCCATAATCCCAAGTTTTTGAATTTCTTAAGGATTATAAGACCAACAATAAAGCCAGACAGCAAGATGCGATAATAATAAGCCTCAGGCTTATTAAAACCGACCTTTTCTTGCTACACTGACGTTTTGAGCGAGCACAGATAAGGTACCTTTATAGATTCGGCAAAGATGTATTTTGCATTTAGCGAATTCCAATTATAATGTTATGTTACTTTTCTTAAAGAGCTATATCAATGGGCAATAGATTAGACGGAAAGGTGGCAGTTGTTACGGGGGCAAGCAGGGGGATTGGCCGAGCTATCGGTGTGGCTCTTGCTGGTGAGGGTGCAATCGTTGTGTTAGCAGCGCGTTCTTTAAAAGACCTCAAAAAGACGTCCCAGATAGTTGCAAAGGTGGGACCAACGCCTCAGATAAATGTTACCGATCTGACCAAAGAGGATTCTATTAAGAAACTCGTTGAATTTATTGCTGACAAATTCGGTCGTCTGGATATTTTAGTCAATAATGCAGGAGTCACTCACTCAGCCAGGCTACAAGAGACAGCAACGGTGGATTGGGATCGATGCTTTGCTGTTAACGCCCGCGCACCGTTTATATTGTGTAAAGAGGCACTGCCATTACTGGCCAAGGCCGATGCCGGGTACGTCGTAAATATCGCATCGGTTGTAGGGGTGAAAGGCTATCCGCTCCAAAGCGCCTACACGGCGTCGAAGCACGCACTTCGAGGGATGACAATCTCTTTGGCAGAAGAATTGAAAGGTTCAAATGTGCAGGTGCGTTTGCTTTGCCCTGGCGGAGTTGATACAGAGTTGCTGGAAAAAGTCCGGCCCGACATAAAGAAAGAGGACCTCATGCGGCCGGAGGAAATCGCTGAGTTAGTGATTTACCTTGTCACTCACAAAGGCAACGCCGTTATTGATGAGCTGCACATTCGTCGAGCCAGTTCTCCGCCGTGGTTCTGATTTGGCATCCAGAAGATCGATGCAAGACGGCATGAGTCTGTTTGAATCTGGGCAGGCGTTAAGACAGAAGGAAAAGACAACCATGCGAGCAGTCATACAGCGGATTTTACAGGCACAAGTGAATGTAAACAGCGAACTGGTTGGGCAAATCGATAAAGGATTGCTGGTCTATCTTAGCGTCGGCAAAGACGACACTGCTAAGGATGCCGAGTTCATGGCCGAAAAGCTGGTGAATCTGCGTATTTTTGCAGATGATGCTGGCAAAATGAATCGCAGCGTGCTCGATATTGGGGGTAGTATCTTGCTGGTGAGCAATTTCACCCTTCATGGTGATTGCCGTAAAGGTCGTAGGCCAAGTTTCGATGCGGCAGCGGAGCCGGAGTTGGCCGAGGAGCTTTACGAGAGGGTAGTTCAGTTAATTGCTCAGCAGGGTGTGGCAGTTGAAAAAGGCGCCTTTGGCGAATATATGAATGTGAGCAGTATTAACGACGGCCCTGTCACTTTTTTGCTGGATAGCGGCAGACTATTCTAAGCTTTTTATATCTGCTTATGGTTCAAACTGGCCGAGCGCCTGATAATCAGTGCCCCTGTCCCCAGGCCGAGTATTAAAACTGTAGCAGGTTCGGGTACGGATACTTTATACTCGATTGGTGCGCTGGAGCTACTGGTTTTTGGGACAACTGAGCCGCCGCCACCGCCACTGAAGCCGTGCCTACTATAGTCTGGAGCAACTGGAAAGAGGCGACCGCCGCCACCGCCACTTGCGGTACGTGTAACTTTTTTGCCTGCCACAAAATCGTACTCAACAGGTTCGAAAACCGCAACAACCACCTTGGACCCGTTGAGTTGTACTGTGGTGCTGATTGCTTTAGGATCGCTAACGTCGCCGAGCCAGTGAGCGAATCTATAACCTGTTTGCGGTGAGGCGGTGATAGCGACTTCGGAGTCTTGCGCGAAGTGATGAAGGCCTGCAATTGGTGTTATTTTGCCGCCCTTAGTTGGACTCTGCTGAATGAGAAGTTCTACAGCGCGATTTGCACCGTAGGCAGGTTTAATTGCGCCAGCAATGGTGAAAATCGTGGTTAATGTTACAGCAGTGAAAATTGTAATACTGCGTTTCATCAACCGCCTCCTATGTATTCCGGTGATTAGAAACCTCTGAATGTTTACTCTGCGTCAACAGGTCACCGGATATTAAAATTTGTGCGGTCGATGTGGGAATCTTTAATACATTCCCACTTTGACCTTACAGCCCCCATAATGAATTATGACAATATAGTATCCTATTAAGCTGCAAAAGTCAAGGGTTTTTAGCTGTGAGCGTGGGATGGCTGGTGAATAATTGCGCAAATTATCTTTACGATGTAATAGACACATTCTTTTAGGACTTGTGGTGATCCGTCAGCAAGAAATAATGCAGATTTTTTGCTAACAAGAAACCGGATAATTTTGATTATTATCTTTTTTAGCGCGATCTTACGATCTCTTATATCTACTTCCATCGAATTGGAAGTGTTCCTTCCGAGTCTGGGAGCTGCCCCTTGTCTGTAAGGGCATAATACTATTGGGCTGAGCAGTGTCGTGGTACCACACTCGCTAAGGAGCTACAAGCAGGACTTGGTGGCAAATGGCGAAGTCTTTCTTGCTCTGCGTACAGCCAAAGCAGGATAATGTTTTATCAGCAAACCCGCCAAGCGATGACAATCTTCTCGTAAGCTTTGTCTCTCATCCCCTCATTCACACTACTTCAATTGTCCCAGCGGAAAAACCTTTGTCATTTCATTTTCAATCCACTTCATCGCATCAGCCGGTGTCATCCGCCAGTAAGTTGGACAGGGACTGAGCACCTCAACAAGCGATAGGCCTTGAGCCCCATTGAGCTGCAATTCGAAAGCATGTTTGATGGCCTTTTTGGTCTTGCGGATTTGAGCTGCGCTGCTCAGCGCACAGCGCTCAATATAGATCGCTCCCGGCAATACTGCCAGTAGTTCAGATACTTGCAGTGGATAGCCCTGGCCGGAAGCTTGTCGGCCCTGTTGCGTTGTTTGCGTAACCTGTCCCAGAACGGTGGTCGGTGCCATTTGGCCACCAGTCATACCAAAGACCGCATTGTTTATGAAAATGACAGTTATCTGTTCGGCTCTATGAGCGGCATGAATAATCTCGGCGGTACCTATGGCAGCGAGGTCGCCATCGCCTTGATATGAAAAGATAATTTTGTCGGGATTAGTCCGTTTCATCCCTGTTGCGACAGCCGGTGCCCTGCCGTGCGCAACCTCAACCATATCAACATCAAGGTAATCGTACGCCAAGACCG
>CAYNTC010000099.1:0-8145 GCA_964399795.1 uncultured Pirellulales bacterium
TTGCGTGGGCCAATCGGTTGCTCGGTCCTACAACAAAATTCGAGAAGGTATAATCTGGATGGAGTTTGAGAATGGGTGTCAGAGGACGAGAATCGCTGCTAATCTTGTCGACAGCACCTGTGGCACAAGAAACGACATGAAAATCAACTGTAACAAGATGTCCGGTTATCTGCTGAGCAGCGCGAGTGAAGTTGCCTTTGCATTTATCCCGCAGGAACTGAACGGTAGCGTCGTCCGGGCAGCCTATTCCAAGGGAGCCACCCTTTAGTTGCAGAACCGTCAGATCGTCGAACCACTTGCGGGTATTTGCAGGATCAAGTGCTTTAGCACGGGCAAGTATATCAGCGAAGATTTCTTCAACTTCTTGAGAGGCCAAATCATCCTCCTTTATGATTCTGCACCCTTAGAAAACGATAGCTTCAAAAATGTCCGGCTGTGATTGACCAATCCTGAAGTCTACAGCCATACAACATCATGAGATTACACACGGTAAAAATTGCCCGAAAATGTGATTAAGAACGCCTCCCCCTGCACCAAACAAGCACTAATTCAGTTCTATTCGGTGTGGGGCAAAACGACAACGTACATATTACCGTAATCTATGACCATGTCAAATGAAAATATCCGGGTGACAACAAAAAACAATAAACAAAATTTGTGCTCGTCGATAAGCTGGGAAATTAAATTCTGACTCCACTTGAAATTTTGGCAAATCTGGATACTATCAGGACTGCATTGGCCCCGTTAGGGGATTGTTAATGAATGAGGAGACTGTATGGGAATATTCACCAAGACGACAGGATTCTTCAAAGATCGGCTGGGCAAAACGAGAAGCAAAATCAGCAGCTCACTTTCATCGGTGCTGAGTATAGGTCGAAGCCTGGATGAGGCCCTGCTCGATGAGCTGGAGGAGACGCTAATAAGCGATGATATCGGAGTGGAAACAACCGACAAGCTCATAACCGAGCTACGGGAGGCATACCGCAGCAGGCAAATTGCAGTAACCGACGATGTCGTGCCATTTCTCAAGGAGCATATCAAGGGTTATTGGCCAGACCGAGATAGGCAACTGTGTGTAGTTGAGAATGGACCGAGTGTAATTCTTGTCGCCGGCGTCAATGGCACAGGTAAAACTACCAGTATTGCCAAACTGGCATACATACTCAGCCAAAACAACAAAAATGTCATTGTGGCTGCTTGCGACACATTTCGGGCTGCTGCCGTTGAGCAGTTAACCATCTGGGCAGAGCGCATCGGCGTGCAAATCATAAAGCATAAAAAAGGTGGCGACCCAGCAGCAGTTGCATTCGACGCGTGTGAAGCAGCCTTGGCAAGATCTGCTGACTTTTTGATTCTCGATACAGCCGGCCGACTGCACACAAAGAAAGACCTGATGCAGCAACTAACAAAAATCCGAGACGTTGTTGCCCGCAAGATTCCTGGCGCTCCGCACGAAGTATTGCTGGTCCTCGATGCAACCACCGGACAAAATGCAATTTCGCAGGCAAAGATATTCACCGAGGCCATCAACGTGACCGGGATATTCCTGGCTAAACTGGACGGAACCGCTCGTGGTGGAATCGTCATTGCCATCAAAGACCAACTTGATATACCGGTAAAATTTGTAGGTTTAGGCGAAAAGCCGGAAGATATTGCTGAATTTGACCCAGGCACATTTGTGGAGGCGCTGTTTAGCTGATGGATAATAAGAAATTGGGAGGAACTCGCTGGCTAACAAAAGCTAATACAGGAATACAACCATAGATTAAATAATAACCATGAAGTATAAAAAAACATTACTGCTGATTTTTTTATTGATGCTATGTGGCATCGACAACGCAAGTGGCCAAAGAACATACCGACGGAGAAGACAGCCGCAACGCAGACAAAGAACACAAAGAGTGCAACAAGACAGACTCAGCCAGCGCGATACAAGGCTTAAGAATGAGGTCGAATTCAAGCTTACTTACGACCTTTCAATCCAAGCGATACCATCACAACTTAAGTTCATCGCTCCAATCCCACAGACAATTCCAGCCAGACAGAAAATATCAGACATACAATACTCCCCAGAGCCGGCCAGGCTTTTCGAACAAAATGGCGTCAAGTATGCTGAATTCGCCTTCACAAGACCTCCAAGCCAGCTAAGATTACAGATAAAAGTTAAGGCAACTCTGTTTAGATACGACCTTGCTACCGTAAAGAAAAAACAAAATGAAGTTGAGCCTAACGCTCCGGACTTGAGTCCATTTCTGAAAAATGAAAAATTCATAGAGAAAAACAATCCTCAGATAAAAGAAATCGCAGAGACTATACCGGATGCAAACCAGATAGAATTAGTCCGACAGATATACGATTACGTTGCTCACTCCATGAACTACAAGTACTCCACACATGAGGCAGGTGCCTTGGGAGCACTGCGAAAAAAAGAAGGCGCGTGCACCGATTATTGCGACCTTTTTGTCGCGCTGTGTCGAGCTAAGAACATTCCTTCCAGAATTGTTAAGGGCTATATATCAGAATCTCTCGATTCACCCAAGCACGCATGGGCAGAGGTATATCTGGAGAAATACGGCTGGGTCCCATTCGACCTTACTTATGGAGATGTGGAGCAAAGCTCTATCAGGAACGAAAGGTTTGAAAATCTTAGGCCTATTTACGTATATCTGACAAACATCCGCAACGATGAAGTGCTTGATAAGGCTATTCTTATGACAGGTTACTCGGTCGGCGACGTTAAGGTAAACCTTTCGGTCGAATTCAAATAAATCTACTCGATTTGCTAGGGATTCTGCTTTTTCCCTATTCTATAGGGGTTGCCTGAGCCAATTAGATTCAATAAACGAATTGATAGTATTGCGTTTTACACATTTCATACAACAGTCAATTCGTCATAAGCACCGGCTGGCCAGTCGCATCAATAACATCACGCCAAAGGTCACCATCAGGTTCAATGCAATTTCTCCTTGAAACAGCCAAACGCATCGGTACGTGCACAAATCGGTTATGTAACAATCCTATAATTAGTTCTGTTTTTCCCGCCATCGCCGCGTGTACAGCGTTGCTTCCGAGTCTTTCACAATAAACCGAATCATCCGGATTAGCCGGTGCTGCGCGGATAATATAACTCGGATCAATATATTTTAGATTTATTTCTACATTCTTGTCTTTGAAGTATTGTCCTATCCTCTGCTTTAGATACACACCAATATCCAGCAGTTTTATATTTCCAGAAGCATCGGCTTCATCACTTCGCTCAACAAGCTTTTGGCCAGCA
Organism: uncultured Pirellulales bacterium; assembly: GCA_964399795.1. GTDB lineage: Bacteria > Planctomycetota > Phycisphaerae > Sedimentisphaerales > Anaerobacaceae > CAYNTC01. Next base: position 3,278 of record CAYNTC010000099.1, read on the forward strand.
CCTTCCGCTACGAGTATCACAGCGTGACCTCGCTGCTCAAGCCTTTTATCAAGATGAGTTAGCAATCCGTTGTCACCGTCCAACTCAAAAGGGACCTCCGGCACAAGGACGAAATTTACATCATTTATTGCAAGAGCTGTACCGGCTGCGATAAAGCCTGATTGTCGCCCCATGACCTTCACAAGACCGATTCCGTTCAACGCCCCTACCGCCTCAGTATGAGCCGCTGCAACAGCATCCACCGCCTTCGATACTGCTGTTTGAAATCCGAAGGAAACCTGGACAAAACTAAGGTCATTGTCGATCGTTTTTGGAACCCCCACAACAGCTATTTTAAGTCCGCGTTTTTTTATCTCTTCTGCGATGCCCAGCGCTCCACGTTGTGTCCCATCACCTCCTATCGTGAAGAGCATATTTATGCCCAGCCGCTCTAATGTGTCAACAATCGGCTCTACTTGGTTACCGCAACCTCGTGACGAGCCCAGAATTGTACCTCCATCACTATGAATATCAGATACAAGCTCTGGCGTCAATTTTAATATCGGCAAACTAAAACTCTCAATCAAACCTCGATAACCATAGCGGACGCCGCTTATTTTCCTGACACCATAACGGTACCAAATACACATCACTATTGCACGTATTACATCATTAAGACCCGGGCACAAACCTCCGCAGGTAACAACTGCCGCGTGCACTTGGGAAGGTTCAAAAAATATTTCTTCCCGCGGACCTGCGACCTCAATCAACTCATCGTGTTCAAAGCATGGGGCAGATGACCCCTCGGTGATGCCGATATTGTAAATAATACGTTCATCGTCACCAACGTAGTTTGCTATATAGTCTCCTGTCACCTTTGAAAGCTTAATTGGGGATTCAATAGGCGCTTTTCCCAATACAGAAATTGAAAAATCCAGCTTATCCATTGTCGAAAGACTCCTCTAAAAATGAGCAGTACAAATCAAATAACAGAAAACGACCATCGAAGAAGTAACTCTTGCCATTGTTGGATTAACCACCAGTAATGGTATGAATAGCAATTATATTTGTTCTGCCTGGCTCACCAAGGGGTTGTCCTGCCACAATAACTATCTTATCACCAACATTTGAGCGGTTGGTACTGAGCAATAACTCATTCACAGTATCTATAAACGTATGAATTGTTTTCGGTACAGGCATACAATACGGCATGACACCGTAATCCAGACACATCTGCCGACAGGCCTTCTGATCCGAGCTTAACGCCAGTATTGGAACATCGATACGCACCTTGCTCAAAAGTCTCGCCGCCGAACCCGACTGCGACCATACTACTACGAGTTTCGGCTCGATATCATCTACGATATATCCAACACTTCGCGATAGGGACTCAGTCAAGCGTAAATCTGGAGTTGCTGCTGTCCTCGGATGAACCTGATCATACTTGTCGAGGTACGCTTCGGTAACTTGGGAAATTCGGCAGACAGTTTTCACCGTCTCAATAGGATATTTGCCTACCGCAGTCTCACCGGAAAGCATTATAGCATCGCAATAGTCCATTATCGCGTTGGCAACATCAGATACCTCCGCTCGTGTTGCTACAGGGTTGTATATCATACTCTGAAGCATTTGTGTAGCTACTATAACAGGTTTGCCCATACGACGGCATATATCTGTTGTACGCTTCTGAATCAAGGGAACTTCAGCTAAATCCATCTCAATACCAAGATCACCGCGTGCCACAAGAACACAATCACTGACCTCGACAATCTCCTCAAGGCAATCCACAGCTTGCGGTTTCTCAATCTTTGCAATAATCTTGATATTCGAACCAACTCTGGACAGATGCTGCCTCAATTCAACTACTTCATCAGCACTACGTACGAAACTCAATGCCAGAAAATCTAAATCGTTCTCAACTGCCCAGTCTACATATTGCCAATCTCTCTCCGTTATCGCTGAGGCGCTCACATCAGTATCAGGCAGGTTTATACCCTTATTACTATAAACAGGTCCATCCGAAATAACTTCGCATAAGACCGCTTGCTCATCGATGCCAGTTATTTGCAATGTAATCTGCCCATCATCAATATAAACTTTGTGACCGACTTTTACATCTCTACTTAGATCACGATAATTCGTGTAGAATCTGTGGGCGTTGCCTACATCATATCCTGGCAGAATTGCAACTTTATCGCCCCCGTGCAAAACTTCTCCCTCCGGTTCGATCTGACCGATCCTTATTTTAGGCCCACACAAATCCCCCATCAATGCTGTTGTGCGTTCGTAATTGTCGCGAACAGGATTAAGTAAATTTAAAAGTTGAGTATGCTGCTCAATTGTACCATGGGAAAAATTAAGACGAAAAACATCCACCCCGGCTTCCAACAGACCTGTCAATGTCTCAGCCTCGGCGGATGAAGGCCCGACTGTGGCGATTATTTTCGTCTTGATCATCCGGTCAACATAACCTGATACTCTGTGACATGCAAAGTAACAAGAATCTTGCCCTGTAAAGCTGCTGTTCCTTTAGTATCAAATACAGGATTCCTGAACCATTGAGTGTCCAGGAGTAAATATTAGCTTAAGAATGGTAATATCTCAAATCAAAATAATAGAACACTACATTAGATTTTTGGGTAGCCGCCTAAATAAACGGTCTTGGGTAGTTCACCTGTCAGAGGACTTGCGTAGTTAATAAAAGCTTCTGTCACTCCATTGCCTTGCGGATTAATAAACTCATCAGGCATTGATTTTGTCTTTTCCGCGACATTACTAAGCTCAGTGCGGAATAGTTCAATCGCATAATCTTTGCCATTAGCAAGCCTTCTAATTGCCACCGAACCATTGTCGTGCTCCATAGCGAGTTTAACCGCCTCTCGGCCGCATCTTTGTGCCTCATTTAAATCTACAGGGGATTGCAAGCCTGCAAAACTTCTCTGTAGATAACCAAAGGTATCAGCGCGCACACGCTTGACGCCTAAAGTGGCTCTTACTTGAGCAGCTAAAAAGTCCGCTAAAGTCCCTGTGCCGGACAACTGGATATTGCCGTGCGAATCGCGCTCATCTATCTCGGCAATCTTTTTGGCCCAGATTATTCCATCAGCATCACAAATACCCTCACTAATTGCAATGACACATCGGCCGAGTTTTTTATACACTTCTTCTATGTCACTAATGAATTTATCCAATGAAATGCCTCGCTCGGGAAGATATACGAGGTGAGGGCCGTCGTCATCTTTTTGTCTGCCCAATACGGTAGCAGCAGTCAGAAAGCCAGCGTGTCTTCCCATAATTACATCAATTTTCACGCCAGGCAGTGCTCTATTGTCGAGATCATCACCCATCAGGGCACATGCAACGAATTTCGCAGCCGTTCCGTAGCCCGGACAGTGGTCGGTAACCAACAAATCGTTATCAATTGTTTTGGGAATGTGAAACGCTCGAATGTCAAAGTTCATTTCGTCAGCCATTATATTGAGGATATGAGCGGTATTGGCTGAATCGTTACCGCCAATATAGAAAAAGTAGCGGATATTGCGCTTCTTGAAAACCTCAAGAATTCTGGCACAGTATTCTTTGTTAGGCCTGTCCCTACTGGAGCCAAGGGCCGAACACGGCGAAGCAGCTAACTCTCCCAGAGTATCAGCCGAAAGCCTTTTCAAATCAATGAAATCATCTTTGGCTATTCCAGCCACAGCATGGATAGCACCGTAGAGATTTTCAATTTCAGGATGATTAGCTGCCTCTTCAATAACGCCGACCAGTGAAGCATTTATAACCGCCGTTGGCCCACCCGACTGCCCTATTACTGCATTTGCTTTCGGTGCATCTACCATTGTCTACTCTCTCCTGAAAAACTATCAGCTTACCGGTCAATTACAGAAAGAGATATTATATACAGAATAGACAACAAGGCAAGTGTCGTACAAAAAAGTAATCGTCCCAAGGATTGTGGGATTTTTTTTAATACCCAAGTTGTTGTGGTTTTCTCGCCACTGGAACCACAAGTGCTTGTGCCGAAAACTGCCTACCACAAAATTTAGGACAGTTACACAAAGAAACAGGGAAAACGTGTTCGTGTCAAGTTTGTATGTAGTTTTTTGGCCTTTCGCACCAATTTATCCATAGAAGCGTACCCGTCCCCAAGACTTCGGCGAACTCAGTCGAGCCGCTACGCTTGAGGCTGCCACACGTCGTTTCGCCTGTCCACATAGGCAATTGCTAACCACTTGTAGCTGAGCTCTTTCGCTTTGCTCAGGAGTTACAGCGACAGTTGTCATGCTGAACGAAGTGAAGCATCTGGCTTTGCGAATAAGATTACCCTTACAATAGTGAACATGGAGGATTAGTATGAACAATAATATTCACCGACCAGGCGCATCGCTGCGATCGTCAACTCTCATTTGTAGTGGAGATTCTTCGCTTCCTCCTTCGTCGAGGCTACGGAGGACGAGTCGCTCAGAATGACGACGACACACCATGTAGTCATGCTCTGAACCGCGTGGAAACCTACAAAAGCATCATCAGCTTACCCGATAGGACCGCTTGACTTCCTCAGCGATAATTTTTATGCCGGCTGCGACAATTTTCTCATTCTGGGCGTAATTAACACGAATACACTCGTTTTTGTGCTGCCAGGATTCTTTCAAGCCCGGGAAAAAATAATGGCCAGGAACAACAAGAACATTTCTCTGTTTAAGCCTTTCATAAAGCTCTTTGTTCGTAATTGGCAGATTTGGAAACCAAAGCCATAGAAAGAAGGCCCCTTCCGGTGCATGCACATGAAAATCAACTCCACCGAACTCTTTGAGGACCTGTTGTAGTGCCGCTTGCGCCTTTTTTTGATAAAACGGCTTGATAACATCCCGGCTCAAGCGGATGATTTC
>CAYNTC010000100.1:0-8089 GCA_964399795.1 uncultured Pirellulales bacterium
TATCCTGAACTCTTGAGGATAATATAGCCATTGCTTGAGATTATCAATGGTTTCTCTTAGCATCTTTCTATGAAACATCTGTAGGCTTTGCTCCAATCATCCAGCCTCTGTAAAGCATTTCCTTTACGGTTCGAAATTCTTTTTTGTATGATTCCGGTTTTACCCCCTTAGGGAAGGTGATGGTTGCGATTCCGTGTGCTGCAGCAATGATAGTACCCAAAATCACAAGAAATACCCAAAAACTACCGCTCGCGATCCCAATGAAAATAGCAAGAACAAACGCAGTAATCGTCCCTCCTATCCTCCAGGCCTTGCTCTGTTCGTGAGCTGACTTGCATTTTGCACACCTGGGCACTGTTACAGGTAAGTACTGCCATCTAACCTGTGTCTCGAGAAATTGGCGCTCACGCTGCACATTGCCATGCATCATCACTGTAACGGAGGAATCATTGTCGGGATAATTTCCTCCGCAGAACCAACAAGTCGCATATTCTACGTTTAAGTTTATAGTCTCTACATCATCCTTGATCTTCTGCGTGATAAAAGGGCTTTCTGCAATGGTGAGAGATTTCTTGGCAATTTCAGAAACTGCCCGCCAATCTCCAGTCTTATTCACAAATGAAATTAGGCACGACCTCACCTGCGACGCTACTTCGTCATGCGGTGATTCACGGGTTGAATCTCCTTTGACCAGAAGCGAATCAAGACTCTTTAGTAGCGGAGCCGTGTCATTAATAAGATTAGAGGCCAGCTTATTACCACTCTCTGGTGCATTGCTGATTTCCTGGGCAGAGTGCAAGCACATGGCTTTGAGTCTATCTCGTATCGGTGCAACCGCTCGCTGCATGGCCTCCTGGGCAATTGCATTATCAAAGCCAGATTGTCTTATCATTGCAAGGTGAAAAGCCATATCTTTTGGGTCCCTTGTTTCTGAAGCTTTTACTGCAAGCATTGCATTGATTGAGAGCAGCGCCTTTGGTAATCCTTCTCGAATTCGACCTGCAGTGTCAGTTGTTAAGCGGGGATCATCCAATTGACGAATTCGCTCTCCCACTCTTTTCCAGAAGCTCTCCTCGCTAAGTAGCCTTTTCCATTTTGAAAAGGCTTGTTGCCAATATGATCGTTTCTGTTCAACTTGCTCTTCCAAAATCCCTTTGACCTCTCCTTCTGTGTGTTCCATATGCAGTGCCATGGCATGATAGAAAACGGCGAGGTTATGTACAGAGACATTGGCTTCACTGCCATGAATCTCGTGGTACTCCCAGACGGATAAGGCGTGCGAGAGGTCTTTCTGCTTAATTGCTACCAGAGTCTCGTCGTTCTCTTGGGTCGAATCAAGTGATAGCGGCCAGAACCAGAAGAATTCGTCTATGAACCTCAGTTCAGGGTCAAGCAGTCTTTGTTGCGCTTCGCGTCTGGCATCTCTGTCCTGTGCAATGCTTGGCATCAGAAAGCTGCTTTCATGCTGTTCCATATCCCCAAATTTTTCTATCAGGTCAAGGGTTCGGATGTGAGAAGATGCTTCTTTCGAAGAAGCGCTCACAGGGAGGCCCAAAATGCGGAAGGCATTGATACGATAGATGTCCGGTCTAGCCATCTTGAGAAGTGTTTCATTCCATTCAATCGTGGTATCTGTTTCCATTGCTTCTAGTTATCTCGTATCAGTATGCTAGCCTCTTCATCCAACATATCATATGACAATTCCGCGTCGCCAGAGCTTGAGCTGATATTCGTATCTTTCCCTGAGACCGGGCTCCTTCATTATCGCCTCTTCGAGTAGATCAGCCGCTTGCATAAGCTTACTCGGATCTGGAGCTAATCTCATTGCTTGTGTTGCCATCGTTTGTGGATTTCTTTCTTCGGGTTTTGAGACAGAACCAAGAGCGCTCTTGCTCCCATCTATACTACCCTTACTTTCTACTACAGGCTTTGATTTCGATGGCTCCCATCGCCTAAGATCCTCCAACATCTCCATTGCGTTAGAGTAGCGCTCATTAGGGTTGAGCTTGAGGGACCGTGAGATAATGGACTCAAGATGGCCATCTACTCGAGGATTAAATTCGGCAACTGGAAGAGGCTTTTCTTTCCAACATCTGCCAGTCGATAAATCCATTGTGCTTTCAACTCGAAAAGGCAGACGATCCGTCAGCAAAAGGTAGAGTGTAACGCCGATGGACCATATGTCTCCTGCACAAGAGTCGATGTTCTGTAGGCACTCTGGAGGTTTGAATACAGGAGTCCCTCTAGCACTTGCCAGGAGAGTTAGGGGATTGACGGCTTTAGCAAGTCCAAAATCGCTAATCCTGACGCGCAATCCTTCTACGTCATAACCAATAAGGATGTTCTGCGGTTTGATATCGCGATGGATTACCGGTGGCCGCTTGCTATGAGCAACTGCCATTCCAGTGCATACTTGCCGTATGATATCCACGCTATCCAGAATGGGAACAAAGCTATCTCGATGACAGTTCCATAGCGATTCCAGAGTACCGCCCGGAACATACTCCATCGTGAAATAACCGCGCTTCCCGGCATCAGTTTCCAAAATGCCCGCATCAAACACCCTAATGATATTGGGATGCCCAATCTTTGACAACAGTACAGCTTCTGCTAAGTTTCGTTCAATCTCTTCTAATTCGGGACTAGGCGACTTGAAAACCTTCATGGCTTGTCGCCCCAGGAATTTATGCTTAACCCGATATACTTCAGCGAATGCTCCTTCGCCAAGAAAGCGGTCTACTTCGTATACATCACGGACAAGCTTGCCCTCGTCAAGCAACACGGAAGTCTATCTCCTTACACGTGCTGCGTATTACAAGGCAGGCTTCTTGCCCCCGTAGCATCGCTTTCAGTAATACCCCGAACTCCCAGGCTTATGCACTTGAAAGAAAAGCATCTATGCATTGTGTAGTAGCTATTCGTGTATGTTTTCATTTGCTATACTATGCCTCACTGCGTACTTTGTCAATTTTGAGGTACATTAAAGGCATGAAAGTTTTATTATGGGTTTCTGTGATAATCGCCGCTATTGTCTTCTTCCAGGAGCTAGCATGGATAGGGAAAACTGGTCTAGCTCCAGTTATCATGGGGCTTGCAGTAGCCATAGGGCTGCTAGCTGGATATCTCTTGTGGAAGAAGTAGCAGCATACAGTTCGTATATGGGGTTTCTACCTGGGCGAGCATTCTCGGGACATATTATTGAATTGTAGTATTGTTAAATTATGGGCTGGATTGGATATATAGTTGGTAGCATATTTCTTTTGGGGGCATTTGTTTGTATAGCCCCAGCATTTATTAATAGCAATGGGGAATTCAAAACAGACTATACAGACAAAGAGCTAAGGATTTATCTGCCCATTGGTGGAATTCTAGGTATCATCGGCATACTCTGTATGATGCTCTTGCCTTAATCCTTCAAGTAAGGATATTTCTTGTAGATGTCGTTCTTTTCCCAACTTTGAATCGACTTCTTTACCTCAAAAAGAAAACCCAAAGGCACCCCCTATTGAAGATAGGTTAATGTTCATCTAGACGTAGGTGCATAATTCCCTAGCTTTGCATAGCTTTGACACCGTGTATGCATAAATAAGGAACAGAATTCGGGTTGCTAAGTTTGAGGATAGTTTGAAGCTTTATCGGAGGATTGAAACTGCATCCAAAGCTTGACCGTCAACCTGCGGGGCTAAATGACTCCCAGAAGTTCCAAAATAATAGACCTTATGAACACGACTAGGATTAGCCAGATAGCAGCACTAGCGATGATTGCTAGTGGAAGTGGCATATAGACCTTAAGAAATTGTGTTGAGGGCACGGCTATACCAATAACAGTGATTATAAGAAACCCAATGTTAATCGCTGTAATCCACCAGCCATTTGGAACAAATGCAAGCAGGACGGCCCAAATAGTGACCAGAATCAATCCGAAGATTAGGCAATTCCTGAATGCCTTCCTAGCCACAGACCTCATGAAATTTTTTTCAAAGTCGTCCATCATCCGCTGGCTTGCCTACTCATCAGGCAAAGGTGATGTTCGCATAGGTACCGTGATTATAGCACTTGCCGAACCAAAATTGTGAGGGCAATGAAAAAAGGGGAGGGGCTCAGCGCCCCCTGGTTTTTGTTCCAGTGCCACTTTCCGCACTGTTGGCATTCCCAGGCTTGCATTTGATGTGGTATTCTAGTTGTCGACCAGCAATTGGCAGGAGGTAGGAGATGAGATACCACATAGGCTATACGATAGTGGCAGTAATTACTTTTGTGTTGCACCTGGTCGCTGGTTTGTTGGCTGACATCATGTATTGGCTCCCAGAGTGTCTTTGGTTCACGTCAATCGTGTTTTCAGTCTTGGCTATTTACTCCGGCATTGTAACAGCAACCCAGAGTGAGCCCGACAAAAGAGGGACAGCGATTGCCTCAGCTGTAACAGGAGGCATAGTACTCGGAGCGCTACTTTTCAGTGGAGTATATTGGCTGTTTTTCCCACTCGCGGATACCTATGGGGCTCTGGCAAGCGCAGGATAAGCAATCGCAAAAGTATCTGCACTGGGTGGGTGAGGAGTTGGGTGGTGATTGAAGGCAGAAAGGATGAGAGGGGGAAATACATTTCCCTTCAGAAAAAGCTGTCAAATCCAAGTTCGTAAGCCTCCCCAGGGCTACTAGCTTTGGAGCAAGCCTTTCCCATTCCTCTTTGGCTTCTGACGTGAGCCAATCTGGGCAGCTTGCCTTAAGGTCTGTCCCTAACTTATTACTTAGCTGATTGTCCTCGTTTATTTCCATTCAATTATTCCGACTCTCTTTAAGTAACTCCTCCATTGGGTCTTTAGCTTCTCTTGGCTCTGCTACTATGCGAGACCGTGAAGATGGCGTCATACCAAACTCAATCAAGAATTTATGCATCTGGTCTTGTGCCTTATTCGCCACCGACAAAAGGGGATTGATAATTAAGTTCCCGTTGGTGGTCTTATACAGAAATTCCATCTTATCAGGAGACATAGAGCTTAATTCCTTGAGTTTCCTTTCAGCCTCTACCCACCTGCCCCACGCTTGGCAATATCCAGCAAGGGCAGCCCGATCCAGCTGACTTAATAACCCCAAAGTTGCCAACTCAGGCACTATTCGCCGCCATTCTGTCTTAGCCGGCGTGTTCAAGTGTGATGGACAAGTCGGCCTCGAAGGGTTAGGTTTAGGCTCGTTCTCATTTATCCTATCTTTTCTCATTCCTTCCAGCTTCTTGATACTGGTTGGCTTGGGAATTCGGCCTTTCATTTCTTAAGCACCCCCTCTATCATAATTGTCATATCGCGTCTCTTGCTGCCTGCTCGGTTACCGAAGAGCAGGACTCCCATGATTAAAAGCCCCCTCCCCCACTGCTATATAACACCTTGGCATTATCTTGATGCCTCTTAGCTAGCATAACTGTTATATAACAGGCTGTTATAGTGTTATATAACATAACAGGGGGGGAGTAGTTATACTCCCCTGTTACGTTACACGTTATATTCCTTGTTTCAATCCCCATGAATCTCCTATCTTAACGAGAGAACCTCTTTTTTCCATGCGATTTGTGATAGTTCTGATACTCGCCTCATTGGCCTCAAGCTCTTCGGCAATTTCCTTTATCGTCATAGCACCGCTTCGAAGTAAGTCCTTAATCTGGAATGCTAGTGGTAACGTCTTGGATGCTTCAGGATTATCTGCTGGGTTGCAACTCTCAAAGGTCACGCTCTCCAACTGCCCCTCAGTATTCTGATTAAAATTAATTCGTATCCCTATTGGATTGAGTAGCTTCCCTTCATTGTGCTTGCGATGGATTAATGCTAACTCTATGTAATCGTCTCCGACTACCTGTGACTTCGCCGTTATCTCGAACTGTGCTCGGCTCCTGTTATACTTCACTACCGAGCCATACGGTCCCACCGAACTGGTGCTTTTCCAGTCCTCTTTGCTCACATGGTCAAACGTCAAGGTGGTGCATCGAAGTGACCTTAACGCATTATAGAATTGACTGGCTACCTGTGCCTGGTCAGGACCGTAGCCGGTAGCTGCCATCTGAGAATCAATAATAACCATGTCAATTTTATATTCCGATACTAAGCCTTGTATGCTGTGAATGTCGTTTACCAAAGGCTGTGAGCAGAAGCGGTACAAAAACGTTTCCTCTGTATCTATCCCTAACCCTGCTTTAATAGCCCACACCCTGCGATCGTGGTCTTCTTTGCTGGCTTCCCAGTCTAGGTATAAGACATTCCCCGGTGCTGGTGTCCAGGAGTTCATGCCCACTATGTTTAACTGTACTAGCGTGGCAATATAATCTCCTATGTAGGACTTACCATAGCCACCAGGAGCGTATACAGTAGTCGGTTGCCCCTTTTCGATTATAGGAGTGAGTTGATATTCTATCTTCATAGTGTCTGGCTTTTTACCAATAGGCACTACTGGCTCACTCCTACGGGCAATCTTGATAGTCTCATTGGTGACGTGGGTCAGAACCTCTAGCCAGGAAATATCATGAGAGTTCTTCTCTAGTCGCTTCGCTAGAGTATTTATCGTTTGAGTAGCTAGTAAGTTAACCTCTGCGTGGTGTAACAATACCTCACCTTCCCCGTTACTTGAGAAAAACTGTAGCTCGGCAACACCTTTGTCTGAAAAACGCTCTGCCGTTACTCTTAATCCTAAGTCACGCCAGGCAAAATTGATAAAGTCAACACCCTCAGCTATTGCAGGTTTATTTATCATACCCTTATACCTTCAACCTTCTTAGGCTTTTGCTGGATTCTAAAGTCGGTATTCCCTCTGCGCTTTTTCATCTCCTCTTCGAGCAGCCACACCCTCTCCCTCGCCCAATTCACTTTTGGCAAACCCCACAGCTTAGGTCGAAGGTAATTAATCTCGTCTGTTAACTCCATATCCTCCAACTCGTCGAGGTCAATGCAATAGAATCTTCGATACTGCTTGCTATCGGCGAGGGGATCAGGGATTAAAATATCTTGGTCAGCCATTGTTATTATTCCTTTGTTCCGTTGCCCTCAAACAAGGCTAGAACGGCCTTCCTGCTAACTAACATTCTTTTATTACCCAATCTTATGACTGGGATAGGCAGTTTATTCTCTCTGGCTAGGGAATATGCTAAATTTCTGGAAATACCAGTCGCCTCGGCAAATTCGGAAATTGTCATGCCAAGTCTCTCGTTATCCTGCATTGAGGCTACCTACTGCCTGCTCACTGGGGAATAACTCCTCAGGAGTTGTTTTCAGTGCTTTTGCCAACCTTCGTTTTGCCTTTGGCCAGGGTGCTAGTCTCCCGTTTTCTATAGCGTTCAGATTTGTAGAGGCCATACATGCCATGCGTGCCAATTGAACCTGAGACACCCCTGCCCGTTCACGAAATTCCTTTAGACGGTTACTACTCATTTATCACCTCCAACTATTGACAAATCTTTCCTAATGATTTATATTTATAGCATATAGGAAGTATTATCGAGCACACAAGGATTTTATTCTACTAATTTGAAGGAATAAAAGGAATGAAAGAAAAAAGAGGTCGTCCGGCAATAAAACCTTCTATCAAACAGCTTATATGTGCCAAGGCACTAAAAGACAAGGACGCACCCAGACTTGCACTCGCAGTTGAATTGAAAAATCTAATAGAAGAAATGGGTGAAATATCCCCCAGCGAAGAAACAATGATGAAGCTAATATCCCAAGCACGTAATCATCCCGTTAGTGAACTTGATAAGCCCTGGAGTATAGCTAGGCTAGATGATTATCCTATTCCACCTAAGGAACTCCCGAAGGTAATAAGAGAGTACAGGCGTCATATGGATGAAGGAACTGAATTCACCATCCGACAAGCTAAATGGGTAGCCCGGCTATCAGACACCGAATGTCCAGAGTCTTTGCCTGACATAATTGCCAAGACTGAGCAGCTATACGAGATACTGGGGGAACTCCCTGATTTTGACGTTTTCGATAAATTGTTAGCGGGCTTGCCTGGACAGTCCGATAATTGGCAGGTGCCCTTTGCGGCTATGGCGAGCCTTGCAGGAATATTGAAAAATGACCCTACAAGAAAGGAGGCACAACAAAATGAA